>NZ_JBEZKJ010000068.1:0-4844 GCF_040651675.1 Streptomyces sp. NPDC048415
CCGCGGGGGCCCGGGGTGGCCCCCCTGACCGGGGGGGCGGGGGGGGGGGGCTGCGCCCGGGCCCCGGCGGGGGCCGCGCGGCCCCGGCCGGGCCCCCCCGACCGAGTGCATCAGGTGCGGTACGCGTAGTACGCCGAGTTCGGGTACGAGGCGATCAGGCTCGACACCGACCTCCGGTACGTGTCCGTGTCGTGGTACGTCACATACGGGACGCCGCTCGAACTGCGGTACGACGTGATCATGGAGTGGTCCTTGGACCCGTCCTTGTTGAAGTCCATCTGCATCACGTCGCCGATGTTCATCTGGTAGACGTTCGCCAGGGGCGTGGTCCGCTTGGCGGTCTGGGTGAACCACGACCACTCGTTGACGCCGACCCACGAGTCGGACTCCGTCGACGTCCCGTAGTACCAGGTGCCGTACTCCTGGGCCGAGGTCGTGACCGGCTTCCAGCCGCCCGCCTTCAAGGACTGGCTCAGGTAGTTGGTGCAGTCCCCGCCTGCCGAGTTGAACCTCCGGTAGGCGGCGTTGTAGTTCCGCCAGTACTTCTCCGCGTAGGCCGCCATCGCCGCGTAGTTGTACGTGGTGCCGGTGCCGAGGTTCTTGGGTTTGGCGGGCGCGGGATAGGTGGTCGCTGCCCGGGGGGCGTCGACAGCGGCCATGGGGGTCTTCCCCGAGACCGTCGGGACGGGCTCGTTGACCTGCCGGGGGCCCCGGTCCGTCGAGCGTTCGCCCGTCAGCTTCCAGGTGCCGTCCGGCTGGGCGGCGAAAGTCAGCACGTGGTGCGCGCGAAAGCCCGTCGTGTCGGGCTCGTCTCCGCGGATCTTCTTGTACGTGAGGGTGGTGGTCTCGGTGACCCAGACCGTGGCCCGCTGTCCCCTCACCCGGGTCCGGTTCACTGTGACGTCGGTGTCGGCGGCGGTGTAGGCCTCGCCCAGTGCCGCGAGCCGGGAGCGTGTGCCGTGCAGCGAGGACACCGCGGTGTTCTGCGTCCGCGTCAGCGCGTCGGACAGCCGTATCCCTCCCGTTGTGGCCTTCAGCTCAGTACGGGCCGGGTGGCTCCCGTCCAGCAGAGCGGCCGTGCGGTCGGTGAACACGGCGTCGGCCACGCGGCCGAAGGCGTCGGTCGCCGCCCGGTTCGCCTGGGGGGTGGTGTCCGCCGCGTGGGCGGCGGACAGCGGAAGTACGAGGGCGGAGAGGGCGGCCGCCGTCACGGTCGAGCATCTGCGGCTCAACGTCTTTGATCTCACTGATGATTCTCCTTGACCCCCGGTCGGGCACCGGGGAGGGAATCTTTACATGTCCTCCTCAACTAAGGGGAACCTGGGGGGATCCCCGAGCGGCCCGCCAACTCCGCCCGCGCGCGAGGTAACTTGTCGGACCGAAAGCCCCTACTTCACCACCGTCGACCAGTCCGGCGACTGCGCGGGGTCCAGACTGCGCAGCCGTTCCAGGACTCCCGGCTTCTGCACGTCGAGCCAGTCGGCCAGTTCACGGAAGGACACACAGCGAACACCCTTCTTCGTGCACACGTTCTTGATGACCTGGTCGATGGCCTTCATGTAGATGCCGCCGTTCCAGTTCTCGAAGTGGTTGCCGATGAAGAGCGGTGCGCGACTGCCGTAGTACACCCGGTCGAAGCCGTCCATATAGGACTTGACGGTCTCCTGCTCCCACTCGGGGTATTTGGCCGGGTCTCCCTCGGTCTCGCCGTTGGACTGGTTGTAGAGGAAGTTGAAGTCCATGGACAGACCTTGGTACTTGCCGCTCTCGTAGGGGAGCATCTCGAGCGGGAAGTCCCAGACGCCCTCCTTCTTCGTGGGCCATATCTGGAAGTCGCCCGCGGAGCTGGCGTCGTAGCGCCAGTTGTACTTGTTGGCGGTGGCCTTCATGGCCTTGAGCAGGTTCTTCTGGCCCTCGAGGCAGGGCGCGCGGCCGCCGCTGATGTCGCGCGCCGGGTCGAAGGGCAGGGCCGGCAGATCGGTGTAGCCGGTGTTGGTCTTCCACTTCTGCACGAAGGAGAAGAACTGGTCGATCTCGCTCTCCCACTCCGCGACACTCCAGTCCTTGCCGCCCTTCTCGCCGCAGAAGTGGCCGTTGAAGTGGGTGCCGATCTCGTTGCCTCCCTTCCACGCCTTGCCGAGCTCCGCCAGCGTGGTGCGGATGTGCTCGTCGGTGGGGTAGCTGATCGCGGCGGCGCCCGGGTCGTGCATCGGCGGCTCGTAGAGCGTCTTCTTGTCCTTGGGCAGCAGATAGATGCCGGTGAGGAAGAACGTCATATGGGCGTCGTACTCCTTGGCCAGCTCCCGGTAGTGCGAGAAGAGCTGGTCGTCGCCCTGGAGGGCGCCGTCCCACGAGAAGACGACGAACTGGGGCGGCTTCTCACCGGGCTTGAGCGGTACGGGCTTCAGCGTGCCCTTCTGCGGGCCGGTGTAGGACGTGGAGCCGTCGCCGAGCACCTTGGTCTTGCCGTCCCACGGGGGCGCCTTGGTGGCCTTCGCCGCGGAGCCGCCGGAGCGGTGCGCGCTGGCCGACCCGGCCGGCGCGGTGGTGTCCGAGTTGTGGACGGCCAGATAGGTCGCGGCCATGGACGTGACGACGAGGAAGGCCGCCATGGCCGCGAAACCCTGCCGGGCGGAGGCGGCGGAAGAACCGGGAGCGGGGTCGCGGCGGCGGCGACGGCTGTGCTTCGAGTTCATACGGGGCACATTCTGCGAGGGAGGCGGACGGGTCGGGGGGCGGCCACTCGGCCGTCGGGGTCAGCCGAGCGGACTCATGGCGCCCGACCAGATGCCGTACGGGACATCGGCCCCGGACGCGCCGTCGATCCCCTTGAGCGGCAGCGGTTCGAGACTCTTGGACAGGTCCAGGCGATAGAGGACCACCGCGGTCGACACGGAGCGGTTCGTGCCCACGTACCAGGCGGCCTTGTCGTCCTGTGTGGTGCCGCTCTTCCCGGCCACCCGAGCGGACCCGGGCGCCGCGCCGGCGTGGTCGGCGCGGAAGGCGTCCGTGAGCGCTTCGGTGACCTCGCGGGCCACGTCGGCTCCCACCGCGCGGTGCGGGCCGGGCGTGTCCAGCCGGACCCCGGAGCCGTTGCGGGTGATGCGGCGCACCGAGTACGGCTCGATGTGCGTGCCGCCCGCCGCGAAGGTGGCGTAGGAGCTCGCCATCCGGATCGCGCTGGGCGTGGAGCTGCCCAGGGACAGCGCGGGCACCTGTGGCCCGAGGCTGGAGGAGAGCATGCCCGTCGCCTCGGCGGTCTGGCGCACCTTGTCCAGGCCCGTGTCCATGCCGAGTTGCATGAACGGCGTGTTCACCGACGCGGCGAGCGCCTGGCGCAGGGTGATCTGCCCGTAGGACTTCTTCCCGTCGTTGTGGGCGGCGACCTTCTTGCCGCTGCGGTCCCAGTAAGGGCCCTCGGGCGTGCTGACCGGGACACCGTCGTCGCCGTCGTAGACGGAGTCGGGGGTGACCGGTGTGGCGGTGCTGTCGCGGGTCTTGTGGACGCCGTGTTCGAGGCCTGCGGCGTAGACGAACGGCAGGAACGCCGAACCGGCCGGGACGGTGGTGGCGTTGGACTCGTTGTAGCCCTGCGTACGGTGGTCGGGGCCGCCGTAGACGGCGAGGATCCGGCCGTCGCTGGCCACCGAGGCGGCCCCGTAGTGCGCGGTCTTCGCCGTGTCGGGGTCGTCCTTCTTCGCCTTCTTGCGGGCCTTGGTCACGGTGTCGGTGAGCGCGGTCTCCCGCTTGCGGTCGAAGGTCGTGTAGATCTGGTAGCCACCCAGGTCGAACTCCCGGTCCGAGATGTGCCCAGCCTTCTTGGCGTACTGGGTCGCCAGCTCGACCAGGTAGTCGCTCTGCTTGCCGGTGTCGTAGACCCGGGACTGCTTGAGCGGCTCGGGGAACTTCGTGTAGGTGGCCCGCTCGGCCGGCGACAGCTTGCCGATCTTGACCATGCGGTCGAGGATCCAGGACCAGCGCTCCACGGCCCGCTTGTGGTTCGCCTCGCTCAGCGTGGGGTCGTAGAGGCCCGCGCCCTTGAGGAGGGAGGCGAGGAACGCGCCCTCGCTGGCGTTGAGGCGGCTCACGTCCTTGCCGTAGTAGGCCTGCGCGGCCCGCTGGAGGCCGTAGGTGCCGCGCCCGAACCAGCTGGTGTTGAGGTAGCCCTCGAGGATCTTGTCCTTGCTCATCTTGTTGTCGAGCTTGAGGGCGATCATGGCCTCGGTGAACTTGCGGCTCACCGTCTGGTTCTGGCTCAGATAGACGTTCTTGACGTACTGCTGGGTGATGGTGGAGCCGCCCTGGGTGTCCCCCTGGCCCACGGTGCGCACCAGCGCGCGGGTGAGGCCTTTGACGGAGATGCCCGGGTCGGAGTAGAAGCTCTCGTTCTCCGCCGCGAGGACCGCCCAGCGCACGTCTTTCGGTATGTCCTTCAGCGGCATGGCCTGCCGCCGCACCCAGCCGGTACGGGCCATGGGTGTCCCGTCCGACCAGAAGTAGACGTTGTCCTGCTGGGTCGCGTACGTGTTCAGGTTCTGGGGTATGTCCGTGGCGGCGTAGGCGATGACCAGCAGCGAGCCGGTCAGCCCGACGGCCAGAGCCCAGGCGGCAAGCCACTGCCGCCAGGAGGGCACCCAGCGACGCCATCCGGTGCGGCCCGGCCGCGGGTAGGCCGGCCTGAGCCGTCGCGCGAGCGGCGCGAGCTTTGCGGCCAGGGCGGAGGGTTCGGCGGGTTTACGGCGGGTGCCGCGGCGGCGTGAACCTGAACCTGACGCTCGATCGGCCCCGCGGTCTCTCCCACGACCGGCTTCGGGATCGGTCCCACGGTCGGCTCCAGGATCCGT
>NZ_JBEZKJ010000068.1:4941-45020 GCF_040651675.1 Streptomyces sp. NPDC048415
CGTCCCACGACCGGACCCACGGTCGGCTACGGGATCAGTCCCACGACCGGCTCCGGGATCGATCCCACGACCGGCTCCGGGATCCGTCCCACGACCGGACCCACGGTCGGCTACGGGATCAGTCCCACGACCGGCTCCGGGATCGATCCCACGACCGGCTCCGGGATCCGTCCCACGACCGGCCCCACGACCGGCTACGGGGTCGATCCCACGACCGGCTCCGGGGTCGGCCCCACGACCGGCTCCGGGATCCGTCCCACGACCGGCCCCACGACCGGCTACGGGATCGGCCCCACGACCGGCCCCTCGATCGTCCCCCCGGTCAGTTTCCGGCTCGGCGCGGCGGCGGTGCGGGCGGCCGTCGCCCTCCCCTCTAGCCAAGGCCGGCTCCGCCGCATGGGCGGGCCAGGGGATGCCGAACATCCCTTCGATGCCATGTCTGGGTCACGACCGCGTCTCCCTCCGCACTTCGTCCTTGCGCGCGCGGGTAGATGCAGCGGCCGCATACGCGGCAGCGAGCCCCCCTCCCCGACCTTGCGGCTCGTCGCGGCCCTCTTAAATTATCAGCGACCATAGTGATCTCTTCGTCCAGGAACAGGACAGAAGCGATCAGGGGGTCCAGTGGAACCCTACGGCCCTCGGCCGGCTGCGGCTAACCTGTGCGCATGCCTCGCTACGAGTACCGCTGCCGGACCTGCGGCGACACGTTCGAACTGAACCGCCCGATGGCGGAGTCCGCCGCCCCCGCGGCCTGCCCCGTTGGGCACGACGACACGGTGAAACTCCTGTCGACGGTCGCCGTGGGCGGCTCGGCCTCCGCACCGCGCTCCGCCGGGGGCGGAGGCGGCTGCTGCGGCGGGGGCTGCTGCGGCTGATCCAGGGAAGATTTCTCAGGAACTCTTCAGCTTTGCCCGAGGCTTGGCGGGCTCCGCAAGGAGCTCCACACGGGGCTCCTCAAGTCCGGCCCGCGGCTCCTCAGGCTCGCGCGTGCTCCTCAAGTCCGGCCCGCAGCTCCTCAAGCTCCGCCCGGGCCCCTCAAGTCGGCCGCGGCTCCTCAAGCTCCGCCCGAGCTCCTCAAGTCGCCCGCGGCTCCTCAGACCTGTCCCGTGCCGCCATCGGCGCAGGCGTGCAGGAACTCCCGCAGGATCCGCTCCCCCGCCGCGACCCCCCGCTCCGGAAGTGCGGTGATCGCCGGCGCCGTCCAGTCCGCTTCGGCCAGTTCGCCGTGGCCGGGACGCCAGCCCCGGTCGGCGGCCAGGAGCAGGTCGGCGTCGAGGAGGGAGTCCCCGGCGGCGAGGGTGACGGCGGCGCCGGTGCGGCGGGCGACCTCGTACATGGCCGCGCTCTTGGTCAGCGGCTTCGGCACGGCGTAGATCTTGCGGCCCTGGAGCGAGACGGTCCAGCCCCGGTTCTCCGCCCACACCGCGAGTTCCTTCACCCACTCCTCGGGGAGCAGCTCGCGCTCCACCACGAGATACGCGAACAGGTCCTCGGCGACGCGGTGCTTGCGCACCCACAGCGGGTCGGCGGTGGTCGCCAGGTGCTCGCGCACCTCGGCCAGCGGCGCGCACTCGCCGGCGAGCCGTGCCGTCACCCGCGCGTGCCATTCCGGGTCGGAGACGCCGTCCACGAGCAGGTGCCCGCCGTTGGCGCAGATCGCGTACTTCGGGGCCGGGCCCGGCAGGTTGATGCGCTGGTACTGCTTGCGGGTGCGGGTCGTGGTGGGCACGAAGACCGCCGTGTCGCCGAGTTCGCCGAGGAGCGCGCCGGCCGTCTCCGTCATGTATGACAGCGGCCGGCTCTCGTGCACCTCGACACAGAGCAGCCGGGGCGCCCGCGCGTCGGGCATGGTCAGCGCGAGGGCGGCGGAGGAGTAGATGAGCGTGCGGTCGAGGTCGCTGGCGACGAGCACCCTGGGCGTGGCCATCAGACCGTCACCGCCTTGCCGTCGGCGCCGGTCGCACCGCGCGTGAACTTCGGGTGGATCAGCCCCACGCAGGTGTACGGGAGTTCGTCGACCTCCTCGACGGGCACCCCCCGCTGCTCGGCGAGCAGGCGTACGTGGTCGAGGTCGGCGCCCGCCCCGGCCCGCGCGAGGATCTTCCAGGGGACGCGGCGCAGCAGCACCCTGGTGGTCTCGCCGACGCCGGGCTTGACGAGGTTCACATCGTGGATCTCGTACTCCTCGCTGATCCGCTCGACCGCCGCCCAGCCCTCCCAGCTGGGGGTGCGGTCCGCGGCGAGCAGCTCCTTGGCCTGGGCGCAGGCCGCGTCGGCGACGTCGGCGAAGTGGGCGGCGACGGCGTCCACGAAGGCGACGGAGACGTCGGATCCGGCGAGTTCGCGGTAGAACTTGGCTCCGTGGAAGTCGTGCTCGCCGACCAGGTCGGAGCGCAGCACCGTACGCGAGATCAGCCCGGAGACCGTTGAGTTGAGGCACGCGGAGGGGATGAGGAAGTCCTCTCGGGTGCCGTACGTCCGCACGCACGAGCCCGGGTCGGCGAGCACCGCGATCTCCGGGTCGAAGCCGGTGATGCCGTCGGAGGCCTCGAACTCCTCGATGGCCTGGGCGAGTTCGCGGGTGATGGCGCCCTTGCCGGTCCAGCCGTCGACGAAGACGACGTCGGCCGGGTCGTGGTGGGCGGCGAGCCAGCGCAGCGCGTTGGCGTCGATGCCCCGGCCGCGGACGATGGAGACGGCGTAGTGAGGGAGGTCCAGCTCGTGGCGGTCCCTGGCCCAGCGGCGCATCAGGACGCCGACGGGGGTGCCCGCGCGGGCGAGGGAGACCAGCACCGGCCTCGGCGACCGCTCGGCGAGCACCAGCTCCGTGACGGCACCGACGGCCTGGGCGATGCGGGCCGCCGAGGTGTCGAGGGCGGCGTGGAACAGCTCCTGGTACTGGGTGCTCGGCTGGTACTCGACCGGCAGCGATTCCGCGTAGTGGGCGCCGCCGCTCTGGATCGCCTCCTCGCGCTCCTCGGTCGGCGCCTCCAGGCCGACGTCCGAGAGGTCCTGGAGCAGCCAGCCGACCTCGTCCGGCGCGTACGAGGAGAAGGCGGGGCCGCGGAGGGGCTCGGGGAGCATGGAGGGCCTTTCGGTGGACGGCCGTGCCGGGACGTACGAGGGGACGACCGCGAGCAGGACGCTCGGGGTGTGCGCGGCGAGCTGGGCCAACAGGCCGTCAGGGGCGTGCAGTTCGGGGGTGTCGGCGGTGGAGTCGACGACCGCGACGACGGCGTCGAAGCCGGCACCGGCGACGTTGTAGGCGTAGCGCTCGCCGGGGCCGTCGTCCGGGTGGTCGTGGGCGGGGAAAACGATGCGGCTGCGGATCGCGTAGCCCGGGTCGTCGAGGGCGAGGACGGGCGAGCGGGTGGTCGTGGAGTAGCGCACCTCGGCGGCCACCACCTGCTCCAGTTCGCGCGCGAGCCGCAGCGGCGCGTACATCAGCTCCTCGAAGCCCAGCACCAGGACGCGCCGCGCGCCGTCCGGCAGCGCGTCGGCGAGTCGCGCGGCCATGGCGGGCAGGGCACCGTCCAGCCGTATTCGATGCCCGGGCGTGAACCCGTGCCGCCCACCGTCGGGGACACCCCGGGGCCAGCCGAGTTCGACACGGGTGGCCTTCTCGGGGTGCCCGTGCGGCGCGGGGGCGGGCGGCGCGGACTCGTGTGCGGCGACCAGCGCCTGTCCCTTCTCAAGGACGCCCTCCGGAAGCTTCACCGTCCCCGACGCCGCTGCCACCAGGTCCACCCGCGCCCCGATCTCCGCCGCGAACTCCTCCAGGCGCCCCAGATCGGCGGCCGAGCGCATGTCGACCAGCGCCACCACCACGTACCGTTCCCGCGGATAGCGCTCGTGCAGGGCGCGGATCGTGTTGAGGACCGTGTTGCCGGTGGAGAACTCGTCGTCGACGAGGATCAGGGCGCCGGAGCCCGCCAGCAGACCGGGGTTCTCCGGCAGGAGCAGATGCGAGGTGGCGTGCGAGTGGGACTCCTCGAAGCCGCCCGCCCGGGCGACGCCCTCCACGGCGCGGCGGGTGGAGTGCAGATAGGGCGCGAGGCCCACGCCGTCCGCGACGGAGTGGCCGAGCCCGGTGGCCGTCTCCGCGTACCCAAGGACCACGGCCGTGCGGGCGTCCTCGGCGCCCAGCAGGTCGCGCACCCGTCGGCCGAGCGCGAACCCGTACCCGTACACGACGGACGGCGACTGCGGGACGTGCTTGCCCAGGACGTTCGAGACGAGCAGATGGGCGCGCTTGGGATTGCGCCGCAGCGCGAGGCCCAGCAGGTCGCGCAGCTCCCCGTCACCGACGAGCTCGACACCGAGCCGCTCGGCGACCCATGTACCGGTCCACACCACGTCGTTCACTGCGTTGTACACCGATTCCTTGTCGATCCGGTTCCGCGTCGCTCGGCCGGGCCGGCTCACGCCGGGAGCCCGGCGGTGAGCAGCTCCACGAAGCCGATGTCCTCGTTCGCGACACCGAAGACCTCGGCCCGCAGGAGGGTCCGCTCGGCCCACGCGCGATGCGGTTTCACTTCATTCATTTTGTTCGTGTATGCCGACCGCAGTACACCCCCGCCGCCTCGCTCGGGCCTGAGGATGTCCTGCGCGTCGCTGAACTCCTCGTGACTGACGACGGACAGCGCGTGCACGGGCAGCACGTGCGAGGGGTGGATGCAGGTCTTGCCCATCAGTCCGTTGGCCTGGTCGAGGGCGATCTCGCGCAGCAGCCCGTCCATGGCGTGCTCGATCAGCGCCTCGCGCAGTTCCTCGGCCTGCCCCTCCAGGAAGGGGCTGCGGCGCAGCTGCGGCTTGAACATGCGCTCCTGGACGCGGAAGTACTCCCACACCGGCCCGGTCACCGTGAAGCCGGTGCCGTCGGCCCGTCCCAGCATGTTCACGACGTCGGCGATCACGGAGGCGACGACCTGGACGTCGTACGCCGTCATGTCGGGGGCTCTGCGCAGCGCGTACGAGGAGCAGAAGTCCGTGACTCCCAGGCGCAGCGCGAGCACCCGGTCGCGGTACTTGTCGACGGCGCGGGAGATGCCCTCCAGGGTGTCGACGCGCGACTCCCGGTACAGCAGCTCGGGCGATTCCAGCACGGGCATGGCGAACAGGCGCCGCCGGCTCGCCGCCTCGGCGGAGGCGAGCGCCTCCAGGAAGGGCGTCCCGCGTTCCTCGGTGAACTTCGGCATCACGAATCCGGACAGCAGCCGGACGGCGGGTCCGAGACGCTGGACGAGATCACCGATCTGTTCGGGGAAGCGGACCCGCACGAACAGCAGCGGAGGCTCGCCGGCGTCCTTTCGTCCCGCGAGGTCGGTGAGCTGCCGGACCAGGTTCTCCTCGGCGCCCGCGACCTCCGAGTCGTCTATGGAGTCCTCCAGGCACAGCACCATGGAGACCACGCCGCTCGCGGCCTGCTTGAGGATGTCGTCGGCCAGCCGCGGCCTGGTCGCCGGGCTGTACAGGGTGGCTCCGAGGGCCGTCGCGAGGACCCGGGACGGGGAGTCGGCGGTGAAGACGTTCGGCTCCCGGTGGAAGAGACGTTGCCGCTCTTCAGGGGCGATATGACCAAAATGACGCATGAAACTCCCCCGTTGCGGCTAGGCGGCCCGCCGTGATGTGGCCGGTAATAGTACGTACAAATCCATGTCAAGAGTTCCCACCCAGCGTGAAGTTCAAGTAACTGGGCCGTGTCCGGCATCCACCGGTCCGGGGAGACCCCACGTTGTCGTGACCAGGACCGAGAGGGCAGGATGACCGCATGACGCACGCGATGCTGAAGGGGTCGAACGTCCCGCTGGACGCCACGGCGGTACGCGCCGTGCTGCGCTGGTCGCCCGGGCAGGGTGTCCCTGATGTCGATGCCTCGGCGCTGCTCCTCGGCGCCGACGGTCGTGTGCGATCCGACGAGGACTTCGTCTTCTACAACCAGCCACGCCATCCCTCCGGCAAAGTCTGGCGGCTCGGCAAGAAACGCGTCACCGAGGGCCTGACCGACACGATCCAGACAGATCTGGCGGGTGTCGAGTCCGGAGTCGGACAGATTCTCCTCGTCGCATCGGCGGACGACGTCACCTTCGACCACGTACGGGACCTGCGCATCCTGCTGTACGACGCCACGGTCGCGGACGGCGAACCGCTGACGTACTTCGACATCAAGCCGGAGACGGGCGCGGAGACCGCGCTGATCTGCGGGGAGCTGTACCGGCGCGGGGAGGGCTGGAAGTTCCGGGCGCTCGGCGAGGGCTACTCCGACGGCCTGGTGGGGCTCGCCACCGACTTCGGGATCTCGGTGGACGAGACGGAGGCCGCCGTCGCCCCGGTGACCGGATCCGTACCCGAGGCCGCCGCCTGGTCCGCGCCCGCCGCCGCGCCGGAGACCTCGGTGCCGCTGCCGCCGGAGCAGCCCGCTGCGGTGCCGCAGCAGCCCGCGTACGGGTATCCGCAGGCGGCACCCGCGGTCGCCGCGCAGCCGGCGTACGGGTATCCCCAGCCGGCGTACGGCTACCCGGGGCCGGTGGGCGCCTCGCCCGACCCCGACTTCAAGCTGCCGCCGCAGGGGCCGCAGTTCATCGGGCGTTAGCAGGCTGCCCGGAACTGGTGCGGGCGGGGTGGATTCCGCTTGCCCGAGCTTGCGGGGTGCCGCTTCCGGGGCGGAGTGCCGCCCTTTCCGGTCTTTCCGGGACGGTGCCGCCCCAGCGGCACGACTTCCCGCGGCTGACCGGCTAGCGGTCGACCTTTGACTTGTACCCCCGGCCCCACTGCAGTCCCCAGCCGTAGAGGCGGTCGAGTTCGGCCTGGAAGCCGTAGACGAATTTCACCTCGCGGCGCACCGTCACTTCGCCCTTGTTGTTCTGGATCATCACGACGGCGCAGGAACGGGCCTGCGGATGGCGTTCGTCGAGGCCGATCTCGATGCGCGGGCCGTTGCTCGGGTAGAGCGTGATGATGGCGTGCGTACGGTCGAAGGCGGGGGTCTGGTCGTAGATGTAGACGAAGACCAGCAGCCGTTTGATGTCGTCGCGGTGGTCCAGGTTGACGTACGCCGTCTCGCCCGACGCCGAGCCGAAGCGGTCGTCGCCGCTGAGCTTCACATAGGGCGGCACGTTGAGTTCGCCGAAGAAGCTGCCCAGCGGCTGCACCACACCCTTGGTGCCGTCCGCCAGCTCGTACATGACGCCGAGGTCGAGGTCGACGTTGACCATGCTCTGGGTGTGCGCCTGGACCACTTCCGGTTTGAAGGTGCGGAAGGGGTGGCGCAGCAGGCTGCCGCGCTCCGGGCCGCCTATGTCGGAGGTGCGCATCCGCCAGGACAGGTTGATGCGCAGATTGCCGGTGGCCGCGCCCTGTTTGGTGAGCGAGACGGTGTGGTTGCGCTTGGTCAGTTCTATGGAGTTGGTGGCCGCGCTGCCGGAGTCGAAGTCCGCCGAGCGTCCGCGCCACAGGTCCTGCCAGATACCCATTCCGCCCCCCAGTTCCCGATATGCGGCCGGGGCGGCCGTGAGGACTCGTCCTCGACGGCCGCCCCGCTCAGAGCGTTCCTCAACCGGAGGGGTGTCACACCCGCTGAAACCGGCGGGCTGTCACGGGCCCCTTAAGACCGGTGCGCTGTCACACCCCGGACGAGACCTCATCCTTCTCGTCCGAGGTCGCGTCTTTTCCCTCGGCGTCGGCGAGCGCCTTGTTGCGGCGCACGGACGACCAGAAGGACCAGGCGATCAGGACGACGCCGACGAGGCCGGTGATGACCTCGTGGATCTGGTACTGGATCGTGACCATGAGGAGCACGGCCAGGGCGCCGATCGCGTAGTGGGCGCCGTGCTCCAGGTAGACGTAGTCGTCGAGGGTGCCCTGGCGGACCAGGTAGACCGTGAGCGAGCGGACGTACATGGCGCCGATGCCGAGACCGAGCGCCATCAGCACGATGTCGTTGGTGATGGCGAAGGCGCCGATGACGCCGTCGAAGGAGAAGGACGCGTCCAGCACTTCCAGGTAGAGGAACATGAAGAACGCGGCCTGGCCGGCGAGGACGACGGCGGGCTTCTTCTTGCCCGTCCGCTCGGCCTCCTCCTCTGCCTCGTGTTCGCGCTCCTCCTCTTCCTCGAGCTTGTCCTCGAAGTAGCCGGAGAGGCCGCCGACGACCATGTAGGTGATCAGGCCGGCGATGCCGGCGATCAGCACGGTCTGCGCCTTGTCGGCGTGCGCGCCGCCATGCTGGTGGGCGTGCGCCGCGAAGGTGAACGAGGTGATCAGCAGGACGATCAGGGCGATGCAGACCGCCAGCATGTCGACCTTGCCGAGCTTGGCCAGCGGCCGCTCGATCCAGCGCAGCCACTGGATGTCCCGGTCCTCGAAGATGAAGTCGAGGAAGATCATCAGCAGGAACATACCGCCGAAGGCGGCGATCGCCGGGTGGGCGTCCGTGACCAGCTGTTGGTAGTGGTCCTTGTTGTTGAGCGCGAGGTCGACCGCGTCGATCGGGCCGATCTTGGCGGTGATGGCGACGATGACGACAGGGAAGACCAGCCGCATGCCGAAGACGGCGATGAGAACGCCCACTGTGAGGAAGATCTTCTGCCAGAAGGCACTCATCTTCTTCAGGATTCCGGCGTTGACCACCGCGTTGTCGAAGGACAGCGAGATCTCCAGGACGGCCAGGATCGCCACGATGCCGAAGGCGGTCCACCCCCCGTAGAACGCCGCTGCGACCAAGCCGAGCGCGGTGACCGCAAACGACCAGCCGAAGGTTTTCAGAAGCACTGGCTACCCCATCGTGTATGTACGGGTCTCCCCCGCGCCGTACTCGGCTTTACTCACTGTTGACCACGAAGTCTAGAGGGCTGCCCCTTCGGCCGGTCCAGGCGGCCCTAGGAAACGTTCACCCCGAAGTCGAGGGCGATGCCCCGCAGGCCTGACGCGTACCCCTGACCGACGGCGCGGAACTTCCACTCCTGGTTGTATCGGTACACCTCGCCGAAGATCATCGCCGTCTCCGTGGAGGCGTCCTCGGAGAGGTCGTAGCGGGCGAGCTCCTGGCCGTCGGCCTGGTTGACGACGCGGATGAAGGCGTTGCTGACCTGGCCGAAGGTCTGACCGCGGTTGTCGGCGTCATGGATCGAGACCGGGAAGACGATCTTGTCCACGTTGGCCGGCACCTTGGAGAGGTCGATCAGGATCGACTCGTCGTCGCCCTCTCCCTCACCCGTGAGGTTGTCCCCGGTGTGCTCCACCGAGCCGTCCGGGCTCTTGAGCTGGTTGTAGAAGATGAACCACTCGTCCCCGAGCACCCGGCCGCCGTTGCACAGCAGTGCGCTGGCGTCGAGGTCGAAGTCGGCTCCGGTGGTGGAGCGCGCGTCCCAGCCGAGCCCGATCATCACCTGCGTGAGGTTCGGTGCGGCCTTCGAGAGGGAGACATTGCCCCCCTTGGCGAGCGTGACGCCCATGATGCTGGTCCTCCCCGAGGTCAGACTTTCCGTTGTACAGCTGGGCCGGCGCCGCACGTGAAGGTGCGGCGCCGGACCGAAGAGCCGACGAGCGTACGGCTCAGACGTTCACGCCGAAGTCCTGCGCGATGCCGCGCAGGCCCGAGGCGTAACCCTGGCCGATGGCGCGGAACTTCCACTCCGCGCCGTTGCGGTAGAGCTCGCCGAAGACCATCGCGGTCTCCGTCGAGGCGTCCTCGGAGAGGTCGTAACGCGCGATCTCCGCCTCGCCCGCCTGGTTCACCACGCGGATGAACGCGTTGCGGACCTGGCCGAACGACTGCTGGCGGTTCTCGGCGTCGTAGATCGAGACCGGGAACACGATCTTCTGGACGTCGGCCGGGACGGAGGCGAGGTTGACCTTGATCTGCTCGTCGTCGCCCTCGCCCTCACCCGTGATGTTGTCCCCGGTGTGCTCGACCGAGCCGTCCGGGCTCTTGAGGTTGTTGAAGAATACGAAGTTCTGGTCGGTGCTGACCTTGCCGTCCGCGTTCGTGAGGATGGCGCTGGCGTCGAGGTCGAAGTCGACGCCGGTCGTCGTACGGGCGTCCCATCCGAGACCGACGATGACCGCGGTCAGTCCCGGGGCCTCCTTGGTCAGCGATACGTTGCCGCCCTTGCTGAGGCTGACTCCCACGAGTCCTCCCAATGGTGTCCAGGGGCGGGGAGCCCCGTCGTGCGTTGGTATCGGATCAACGTCTCGATCCTAGTGACGGGTTCCCGCACCCCGCAGGGCTTGGAACCGAAGAATCACAGGGTGTCGAGCGCCTTGATGTACTCATTCAGGTCACGCGCGTCCGGCAGAGCGTTGACGATCGTCCAGCGGACGACACCCTCCTTGTCGATGATGAACGTGCCGCGCACCGCGCAGCCCTTGTCCTCGTCGAAGACGCCGTAGGCGCGCGAAGTGTTGCCGTGCGGCCAGAAGTCGGAGAGCAGCGGGTATTCCAGGCCCTCCTGCTCGGCGAAGACGCGCAGGGTGTGGATGGAGTCGTTCGAGACGGCCAGCAACTGGGTGTCACGGTCGGTGAACTGCGGCAGGTTGTCGCGCAGGGAGCACAGTTCACCGGTGCACACGCCGGTGAAAGCGAACGGGTAGAAGAGCAGCACCACGTTCTTCTCGCCGCGGAAGTCGGACAGCTTCACGCTGGCGCCGTGGTTGTCCTTGAGCTCGAAGTCCGGGGCCTTGGTGCCGACCTCGATCGCCATAGTCACACGCTTCCCTTCCAGGGGGCTGTTCGGGTGACGACCAGCCTACGCAGTGATCGACACGAGGTCCCGGAGTGTCCCTGGCGGGCGTGGTCCGGCGCATGCGTGAGGCCCCCGCCGAGGTGGCTCGGCGGGGGCCTCAAGCGATGCTCTGCGGCAGACGGTGCGGCAGCTCAGCGCTTCGACTTGGGAGTGGCCAGGCGCGTACCCGACCATTCCTTGCCGACGGAGATGCTCTTCGTCTGGGAGAGGCCGGCGGTCTGTGCGGCATCGCTGATGTCGCTGGGCTCGACGTAACCGTCCCTGCCGGTCTTCGGGGTCAGCAGCCAGATCATGCCGCCGTCCTCAAGGAGACCGATGGCGTCCACCAGTGCGTCCGTGAGATCGCCGTCCTCGTCCCGGAACCACAGCAGCACGACGTCTGCGACGTCGTCGTAGTCCTCGTCGACCAGATCCTGGCCGATCAGCGATTCGATGCCTTCACGGAGCTCGTGGTCAACGTCGTCGTCGAAGCCGATCTCCTGGACCACCTGCCCGGGCTCGAACCCCAGCCTGGCGGCCGGGTTGGTCCGCTCCTCCGCGTGGTCCGCGGTCGCGCTCACGGCTTGCCTCCTGATCATGTTTCGGTAGATGTCTCAGCCACGCGCGTGCGCGAAGCATTGGCCGTAGTCCACACGGGCGGGACGGATCGCGCAAGTACCCGGCCGTCGAGACCGCCGAAACGGTGACGATCCTGGCGGTGTCGACGCAACTCCCGGCGGGCCATCACGGCGTTACGTGACGCACACCACACCTTTCTGCCCCATTTATGAATTTCGGAACCCCTTGGAGCGTACGAGACCCGAACGACTTTGCGGAACGCGTCACGTACTGAGCGTATCGTTGCGTTTTGGCCGGGGCCGTCCCGCGGTCCCCCGCGCATGTCTCGGTTACCCCCTGGTAGAGATGACGTTTCGCGTCCCCGAGGTACACGATGGGGACGGTGCAGACACGGGGAAACCCACCGCAGACAGCCCTCTGACAGCGAAGGAACAGCGTGGCTTCCGGATCCGATCGCAACCCGATCATCATTGGCGGCCTTCCCAGCCAGGTCCCGGACTTCGACCCTGAGGAGACTCAGGAGTGGCTCGACTCCCTCGACGCCGCCGTCGACCAGCGCGGCCGTGAGCGAGCCCGCTATCTGATGCTGCGGCTGATCGAGAGGGCCCGCGAGAAGCGCGTGGCCGTGCCCGAGATGCGCAGTACGGACTACGTCAACACGATCGCCACCAAGGACGAGCCGTTCTTCCCCGGCAACGAGGAGATCGAGCGCAAGGTCCTCAACGCGACCCGCTGGAACGCGGCCGTGATGGTGTCCAGGGCCCAGCGCCCCGGCATCGGCGTCGGCGGCCACATCGCCACCTTCGCGTCCTCCGCCTCGCTCTACGACGTGGGCTTCAACCACTTCTTCCGCGGCAAGGACGAGGGCGACGGCGGCGACCAGATCTTCTTCCAGGGCCACGCCTCGCCGGGCATCTACGCCCGCGCGTTCCTCCTCGACCGCCTCTCCGAGCAGCAGCTCGACGCGTTCCGGCAGGAGAAGTCGAAGGCCCCGTACGGCCTGTCCTCGTATCCGCACCCCCGGCTGATGCCGGGCTTCTGGGAGTTCCCGACCGTCTCCATGGGCCTCGGCCCGCTCGGCGCGATCTTCCAGGCCCGTATGAACCGCTACATGGAGGCGCGCGGCATCGCGGACACCTCCAAGTCCCACGTATGGGCATTCCTCGGCGACGGCGAGATGGACGAGCCGGAGTCGCTCGGCCAGCTGTCGATCGCGGCGCGCGAGGGCCTGGACAACCTGACCTTCGTCGTCAACTGCAACCTGCAGCGCCTCGACGGCCCGGTACGCGGCAACGGCAAGATCATCCAGGAGCTGGAGTCGCAGTTCCGGGGCGCCGGGTGGAACGTCATCAAGCTCGTCTGGGACCGCACCTGGGACCCGCTGCTCGCGCAGGACCGCGACGGCGTGCTGGTCAACAAGCTGAACACCACTCCGGACGGCCAGTTCCAGACGTACGCCACCGAGACCGGCGCGTACATCCGCCAGCACTTCTTCGGTGACGACCACCGGCTGCGGGCGATGGTCGAGAACATGACCGACGACCAGATCCTGCACCTCGGCCGCGGCGGTCACGACCACCGGAAGGTCTACGCGGCCTTCGCGGCGGCCAAGGCGCACAAGGGTCAGCCGACCGTGGTCCTCGCCCAGACGGTCAAGGGCTGGACGCTCGGCCCCAACTTCGAGGGCCGCAACGCCACGCACCAGATGAAGAAGCTGACGGTCTCCGACCTCAAGGGCTTCCGTGACCGGCTGCACATCCCGATCACGGACCAGCAGCTGGAGAACGGCGCGCCGCCGTACTACCACCCGGGCCGCAACTCGGAAGAGATCCAGTACATGCACGACCGCCGCAAGGGCCTGGGCGGGTACGTCCCGACCCGTGTCGTACGGTCGAAGCCGCTCGCCCTTCCGGACGACAAGGCGTATGCGAGCGTGAAGAAGGGCTCGGGTCAGCAGTCCATCGCCACGACCATGGCCTTCGTCCGTCTCCTCAAGGACCTCATGCGGGACAAGGAGATCGGCAGGCGTTTCGTGCTGATCGCGCCGGACGAGTACCGCACCTTCGGCATGGACTCGTTCTTCCCGAGCGCGAAGATCTACAACCCGCTCGGCCAGCAGTACGAGGCCGTGGACCGCGATCTGCTCCTCGCGTACAAGGAGTCGCCGACCGGCCAGATGCTGCACGACGGCATCTCGGAGGCGGGCTGCACGGCGTCGCTGATCGCGGCAGGGTCGGCGTACGCCACGCACGGCGAGCCGCTGATCCCGGTGTACGTCTTCTACTCGATGTTCGGTTTCCAGCGCACCGGCGACCAGTTCTGGCAGATGGCCGACCAGCTGGCGCGCGGTTTCGTGCTGGGTGCGACCGCCGGACGGACGACGCTGACCGGTGAGGGGCTCCAGCACGCGGACGGCCACTCGCAGCTGCTCGCCTCGACGAACCCGGGCTGTGTCGCGTACGACCCCGCCTTCGGTTTCGAGATCGCGCACATCGTGAAGGACGGTCTGCGCCGGATGTACGGCTCGAGCGACGAACACCCGCACGGCGAGGACGTCTTCTACTACCTCACCGTCTACAACGAGCCGATCCAGCACCCGGCCGAGCCCTCGGACATCGACGCGGAGGGCATCATCAAGGGCCTCTACCGCTTCAGCGAGGGCACCTCGGGCGCGGTCCCGGCGCAGATCCTGGCGTCCGGTGTCGCCGTGCCGTGGGCGGTCGAGGCGCAGAAGATCCTCGCCGAGGAGTGGAGCGTCAGGGCGGACGTCTGGTCGGCGACCTCCTGGAACGAGCTGCGGCGCGAGGCCGTCGACGTGGAGCGGCACAATCTGCTGCACCCCGAGGAGGAGCAGCGCGTCCCCTATGTGACGCGGAAGCTGGCCGCCGTCCAGGGTCCGTTCGTGGCCGTCTCCGACTGGATGCGATCGGTTCCGGACCAGATCGCTCGGTGGGTGCCGGGCACGTACCAGTCCCTGGGGGCGGACGGGTTCGGCTTCGCCGACACCCGTGGCGCGGCCCGGCGCTTCTTCCACATCGACGCGCAGTCCATCGTGGTCGCGGTGCTGACGGAGCTGGCGCGTGAGGGCAAGGTCGACCGGTCGGTGCTCAAGCAGGCGATCGACCGCTATCAGCTGCTCGACGTGGCCGCGGCCGACCCGGGCGCGGCGGGCGGCGACGCGTAAGCCGTACGTACGTCGGTGAGGGGCGGCGGGGTCATCGGCTCCGCCGCCCCTCCCTCTTTCTTTCTACGATGCGGGCATGAAGCAACAATCGGCACAGGCCCGTTGGGAGCTGCACACCCAGCGGCCTCTGCTCGCGCTCGCGGTGACCTTCGCCGTCGCGTACGCCGTGCCGATCGTGGACAGCGGTGCCGGCGGTTCGCTGACGGTCACCTGCACGGTGGTGGAGTGGGTGGTGTGGGGGGCGTTCGCCGCCGACTATCTCGTACGGCTCGTACTGGCCCGGCGGCGGCGGGAATTCGTCCGCACCCACTGGCTGGACCTGTGCGCCGTGATCCTGCCGATCCTGCAGCCGCTGCGGCTGCTGCGGCTCGTCGCCACGCTGACGCTGGTGGGGCGGCGGGCGCGGATGGCCTCGCAGATCCAGCTGACGACGTACGTCGGGGGCGCGGTGATCGGGCTGCTGATGTTCGGCTCGCTCGCGGTGCTCTCCGTCGAACGGGACTCGCCCAACGGGAACATCAAGACGCTGGGCGACGCGGTGTGGTGGTCGTTCACGACGATGACGACGGTGGGGTACGGGGATCACGCGCCGACCACCGGGATGGGCCGCATGCTCGCGGTCGGACTGATGCTGTCCGGGATCGCGCTCCTCGGTGTGGTCACCGCGAACATCGCCGCGTGGTTCATCTCCCGCTTCGAGAAGGACGACGTGGAGGAACGCCGCCAGACCGCCGCGATCGAGGCTCTCACGGAGGAGGTCCACGCCCTTCGCGCCGAGGTCGCGGCGTTGTCTGGCGGGGCGCCTGAGGGGGTGCCGCACCCGGTGCCGAGTACGACGGAGAAACCCGCCCGCTAACCGCCGTAGGCGACGGCGGCCGGCAGCCGTTGCCACTGTGGGCATGCGTATGGGGCCGCACGGGTGGGTACAGCGGCGCCCCGTAAGCGCCGGGGGCTGCGCGACGCCACTGTGGGCATGCGTGCCGCCTGGGGCGGCACGGGTGGCCACAGCGGCGCCCCGTAAGCGCCGGGCTGCGCGACCTATCCCGAGCTCAGCGCCGGTGCCGGGGGCCCCAGTTGCGGCGGCGCCCGGTGCTGGTGGCTGTGCCCACCCGTCCCGCCCTGCGGGACGATTGCCCACAGCGGGAGCGTGGCGGCAGCGCGCCGCCAGTCGCGGCTGCGGATCCAAGCAAGCCGTCGCCCCGGCCCCGCGGTGCCGCCGCCAGTCGCGGCTGCGGGCCGCGGGTCAGAGCGAGCCGTTTTGCCCGGGCCCGCGGCCAGTCGCGGCCGCGGGTCAGAGCAAGCCGTTGCCCGGGCCCGCGGTGCCGGTCAGCCAGATGATGGCCAAGAGGGTGTCGATCGCACCCAGGACGAGGGCTATCAGGGCCGGGATCGGGCGGGAGCCCGTCCAGTTGCGGCCCATGGCCAGCCAGCCGCAGGCGATCGCCACCGGGCCGAGGATGATGCCCAGCGCGAAGAAGCCGGCGACCGCGCAGACGAGGCCGATGATGCCCAGGGTCGCGCGATCCGGCCCGCTCCGTGACCACGTCCGGCCACGTGAACGGGGGTACCTGCGCGTGCCGTGTCCGAAGCCCGCCATCATCAACTCCTGAACTCCCGTGACCTCTCGGTCGGTTCGGGTCGATGCACCGGGTACCCCCGTTCCTCACCTTCAGACCTGCACGCGCGCTGCCCCCCTCCGGCAGCGCGCCGCAAGCCGGTCGCCCTCCAGGCCATACGGAGGACTTGACCCACTGTGACCTGCGGCGCGTACCGAACGGGAGGAATCCTTGGCCCAGTCACCCTGATAGGCGAAAGCCAAGAAGGCGGGCTCGTCACATGTGGCCGGCGCCCGCCCCCGCGGCCTCCGCGTTCTCGCCCCGCCGGGTGAGCAGCGCGACGAAGACCGCCACGACGGCGACCCCGGCGGCGACGAGACAGGCGAGGCTCATACCGGAGATGAAGGTGTCGTGGGCGACGTCGGTGATCCGCGCGGCGATCTCGGCCGGCGTGCCCTTGGCGACCGGCGCGGCACCGACCTGCACCGCCTCGGAGGCCTGGTCGAGCTGGGCCGGGGTGAGCGGCGGCAGCTTGGCGTCGGCCCAGTTGCCCGCGAGATCGCCGTCGACCTTGGAGGCCATCACGGCGCCCAGCACGGCCGTACCGAGGCTGCCGCCGATCTGCATGGCGGCCTGCTGGAGACCGCCGGCGACACCGGAGAGCTCCATCGGCGCGTTGCCCACGATGACTTCCGTCGCACCGACCATGACCGGCGCGAGACCGAGGCCGAGACCGGCGAACCAGATCGACATGACGAGACTGCCGGTACCCGTGTCGAGCGTGGACATGCCGTACATGGAGATCGCGGTGAGGGCCATGCCACCCGCCAGCGGGATACGCGGGCCCGTCTTGGTGATCAGGGCCCCCGCCAGCGGCGAGCCCACGATCATCATCCCGGTGAGCGGGAGCAGGTGCAGACCCGCGTCGACCGGGCTCATACCGTGCACGTTCTGGAGATAGAAGGTGACGAAGAACAGGCCGCCCAGGAAGGCGATGGCCATCAACACCATGAGAACCACGCCCGCCGACAGCGGCACGGAGCGGAACAGCGCCAGCGGGATCAGCGGCTCCTTGACGCGCTTCTCCCAGAGGGCGAAGAGCGCGAAGCCCAGCGCCGAGAGGCCCAGGAAGGTCCAGGTCAGGCCATGGCCCCAGCCCCAGGCCGGGGCCTTGATGAGCGCCCAGACCAGGCAGAACATGGCGCCGGAGAGCAGCGCGATGCCGAGGATGTCGAAGGAGCGCGGCGCGTTCTTGGCTCGGTGGTCGGTGAGGATCAGCAGGCCCAGGATCAGCGCGATGACACCGACGGGCACGTTGATGAAGAACACCGACTGCCAGCTGACGTGCTGGACCAGCAGGCCGCCGAGGATCGGGCCGCCCGCGGTGGACGCGCCGATGACCATGCCCCAGATGCCGATCGCCATGTTCAGCTTCTCGGCCGGGAAGGTGGCCCGCAGCAGGCCGAGCGCGGCCGGCATCAGCAGCGCGCCGAACAGGCCCTGCAAGACGCGGAAGGTGACGACGAGGGCGATGCTGTCGGACAGACCGATGGCTCCCGAGGCGGCGGCGAAGCCGACCACACCTATGAGGAAGGTCTGCCGGTGCCCGAATCGGTCGCCGAGCTTGCCCGCGGTGATCAGCGTGACCGCGAGGGCGAGGAAGTAGCCGTTGGTGATCCACTGGACGTCGGCGAAGCTCGCGCCGAGGTCCTTTTGGATGGCGGGGTTGGCGATGGCCACGATGGTGCCGTCCAGGGCCACCATCATGACCCCGACGGCCACGGTGATGAGGGTGAACCACGGATGGCCGCGCAGCCCCTTGGCCGGGCCCTGATCCGACGGGGCGACTGGTGCCTTGTCCCCCGAGCCCGTCGTGTCGATGGTGGTCTGACTAGTCATGCTTTCGAGGCTAGTGACAGTCGCTGACAGTTGACAAACCAATTCACAAGTCGGTAACTGTCACATCACTCGCGGATAGGCTGAACTGCGGAAACAGTTCGAAGGAGAAGGTCCATGGAGCTGGCGCGGACGGCCGACGCGGTGCCGCGCCCGGGGCTGCGCGAGCGCAAGAAGCAGCGCACCCGGGACGCGCTGCTGCGGGCGGCCCTCGAACTGTTCACCACCAAGGGGTACGAGCGGACGACCGTCGACGAGATCGCGGAGGCCGTCGACGTCTCGCAGCGCACCTTCTTCCGGTACTTCGCCGGCAAGGAGGACGTCGCCCTCTTCAGCCAGCGGATCGCGGAGTCGCACTTCCTCGCCGCCGTGCGCGAACGCCCGCTCCACGAAGCGCCGTTGGAGGCGCTGCGCCGGGCCGTCCTGGAGGGCTGGGACACCATCGGCGAGGCGGTCGACGCCGTCGTCCCGATCGAACTCCACATGCGCACATTCCAGTTGATCGAGTCGACGCCCGCGCTGCTCGCCGCGCATCTGCGCCGCTCCGCCGAGCTGGAGGAGGAGATCGCCCGGGTGATCGCCGAGCGAGAGGGCCTCGACGTGGACACGGATCCGCGACCGCGGGTCGCGGTCGCCGTGTTCGGCGGGGTGATGCGGGTGACAGGCAGACTGTGGGGCGCGGGGCAGGACGCCAGCGTCGAGGCGATCCGCGAACTGACCGCCGGCTATCTCGACCACGTGGGGCCCGCGTTGGCCGAGAAGTGGCGTACGGAGTGACGGTCGCCCCCCGCACGTAGCGTCACAACTCGCACACACGACGCAGGAATCCGGGCACTGAGAGTCACTCTTTAACTCAAACTGAACCCGCTTTGCCCTAATTACCCCTTCAGAAACGTGATCCGCCTCACTCGGTTAACGCGAGACACTCTCGTTCTCCTAGTGTGTCCTCTCAGTGACTTCCTTCGATACCTCCCCCCAACTCAACGTCTGGCGCGCACTGCTCGCGCTCGCCGTGGTGTTCGTGATGCTGGCCACAGGTGGCTGGACCGCGGTCAACAGCCACCGGGCAGCAGCTCCGCTCCAGGCGTCCCGCTCCGCGTGGGAGCACGGCCGCATCGCCGGACACCGGCTTCCGGACCCCGACTCCGCGCCGAGCCGCCTGGCGCACTTCTTCGCCACGCTCGACGCCGGCCAGCGCGCCCGGCTCGCCCACCGCTATCCGCTCGCGGTCGGCAACATGAACGGCGCGCCCGTGACGTTGCGCTACCAGGCGAACCGCATCGCCCTGGAGAAGCAGCGCGAGGTCGAGCGCAAACGCATGCACGACAACCGGCTCTCCACCCTCGGCCAGCAGGACGCGGGCCGCCGTATGCACCGCTACGAGGCGCTGCTGCAGAAGGGCCGCAAGATCCTCGCCTTCGACCCCATCGGGTCGGGACGGATCGCCGAGGTCTTCGGCGACCTGGACAAGGCCGAGCGGATCTCGGTCGTGGTGCCCGGCGTCGACACCGACCTGCTCAACTTCCAGCGCACCAACAAGAAGTACTCGGCGCCCGTCGGCATGGCGCGTTCCCTGTACGCGGCGGAGCGCTCGGCGGATCCGGGCACGCGTACGGCCGTGATCGCCTGGGCCGACTACACGGCACCCAGCGGACTCGGCATGGACGCGGCCACCGCCATGCGCGCCGAGGAGGGCGCGGTCCGGCTGAACGCGCTGGTGCGGGCGCTGCCGGGGAGCGGCGAGGTGGCGCTGTACTGCCACAGCTACGGCTCCGTCCTGTGCGGGGTCGCCGCTCGTCAGCTGCCCTCCCGGGTGTCCGACATAGCGGTCGCGGGCAGCCCCGGCATGCGGGCCGAGAAGGCGTCGAACCTGCACACCACGGCCCATGTCTGGGCCATGCGGGACTCCGACGACTGGATCCAGGACGTGCCGTACCTGGAGGTCGGAGGCCTCGGGCACGGCGCCGACCCGGTGTCCAAGGCGTTCGGGGCCCGGGTCCTGTCCGCCGCGGACGCGAAGGGTCACACCGGCTACTTCCAGCCGGGTACGGAGAGTCTCCGCAACTTCGCGGAGATCGGAGTGGGTGCGTACCGCGCGGTGCACTGCGCGCACGACGATGACGCGTGCCGGACGGGTTTGTCCGGCGCCGCGTCGGCCTGACGCGCGTAGAGAGCGAGAAACTGCGGTCCGCCCGAGGAGGCGACGGAGGGTTGCGTGCCGCATACGATGGCCCGCATGGGTGACGTACTGGCCGGATTTCATGCCGCCTGGGAGTTCGAGTCCGACTCCGTGCTCATCCGCTTCGAACGGGGGATTCGTACGCCGAAGCTGTTCCAGGCGCTCGGCGAACGCCGCGTCCCCCTGGAGGCGATCGCGGCGGTGACGCTGACGCCCGGGAAGCGCGGCACGGTCGTTCTGCGTGCCGTGCCGAGGCCCGGCGCCGATCCGCTGATGGAGGCGGCCGCGGGACAGCTCAAGGAAGGGTGCGACCCCTACCGTCTGGTGCTGCCCGCCGAGCGCGAGACGCTCGCCGAGTACTACGCGGACGAACTGCGCGGACAGCTCACCGCGGACGACGAACCCGCCGAGCGCTATCTGGTGAGCCCGCCCGAGGGGCCGCTGCACTTCAAGGCGTACGACGGGAAGGCCTCGTTCGACGGGAAGTCGGTGTCCTTCCGGTGGTTTTGGACGGGCGCCTCCTCCGCGAAGTGGAAGGCCGGCGACCAGACGTTCCCGGTCGCCGACCTGAGCGGGGTCGAGTGGCGCTCTCCCGAGGTGTTCGAGGGACATCTGAGGCTGCTGCGGCGTGAGCCGGCTCCCGCGCAGGCCGATCAGGACCCGGCGGCGGTGGTGTTCGGGCTGGGGTATGGGCCGGTGCACGAGTCGTTGCCGTTCGCGGCGTCTGTGCTGGCGGCGGTGCGGGCGTCCGGGGCGGGGGCATTGGCTGCGGCTGCGGCTCCGGCCGCCTCGACCCGGCGGGATCCGGCCGACATCGCCGACCGGATCCGGCACCTTGGGGAGTTGCACCAGGCGGGCCTTGTGACGGATGAGGAATTCGCCACCAAGAAGGCGGAGTTGCTGGCGGAGCTGTGAGGTGGGGCGGGGTTCAAGAGCTTGGATTCGCCCCCTCCGCCCCTACCCTTCCCGTACCTGGGGGCTGCGCCCCCAGACCCCCCTTCGCGCTTCGCGCTCGTCCTCAAACGCCGGACGGGCTGGATGGTGCCGGACGGGCTGACAGTCCTACTCCCGGCCCGCCGATGTGAACGTCATGTCCGCATAGCGGTCGCCCGTGACCTTGGTGGCGATGGGGTCGAGGAGGCTGAGTTCCTCCTCGGTGAGGAGGATGCGGGTGGCTGCGGTGTTCTCCTCCACGCGGGTGCGCTTGGTGGTGCCCGGGATGGGGACGACGGGCAGACCGTGGACGGTGGCACGCTGCTGGGCCCAGGCCAGGGCGATCTGGCCGAGGGAGGCCTCGTGGGCGTCGGCCACGGCGCGTACCGGCTCCAGGAGCGCGGCGTTGGCAGCGGCGTTGTCGCCGGTGAAACGGGGCATGGTGCGGCGGAAGTCGTCCGACGTCAGGTCCTCGTCGGCGTTCGCGAAGGAACCCGTGAGGAAGCCGCGGCCGAGGGGCGAGTACGGCACCAGCGCCACGCCCAGTTCGCGCGCCGCCGGAACGACGCCCGCCTCGATGTCGCGGCTGAACAGCGACCACTCGGACTGCACGGCCGCGATGCGGTGCACGCCCTGCGCGGCCCGCAGCTCGTCGCCGGTGACCTCGCTCAGCCCGAGGTGCTTGACCTTGCCCTCGCGCACCAGCTCGGCCATCACGCCGACGGTCTCCTCGATGGGGACGTTCACGTCACGGCGGTGCATGTAGTAAAGGTCGATCACGTCGACGTCCAGCCGCCGCAGGCTCGCCTCGACGGCCTGGCGGATGTAGGGCGCGTCATTGCGGATGACCCGCTTCAGCGGCTCGTCCGGCGGCACCGAGAGCCCGAACTTCGTGGCGATGACGAGTTCGTCGCGGTGCGCCTTGAAGAAGGGCGAGAGGAACTCCTCGTTCTCCCCCTGGCCGTACGCGTCGGCGGTGTCGTACAGCGTGACGCCGAGTTCCAGCGCCCGCTCCAGGGTGGCCCGGGCCTCGTCCGCGTCGGTCGGACCGTAGGCCCAGCTCATGCCCATGCAGCCGAGTCCTTGCACGCCGACTTCGGGGCCTCCGGTACCGAGTTCCACCGTGGCGATCCTGCTGTCCGTCATCGGGACCTCTCCGACGCCAGGGCACGCCCGGCGTCCGCATAGAAATTGATCTTTCGGTCGAGCACCGCGAGGGTGTCCTGGAGTTCGGCGATGCGGGCCTTGACGTCCCGGCGGGTCGCCTCCAGGAGTTCGTAGCGCTCGATATAGGTGTGGTCGCCCTCGCGCACCAGTTCCGCGTACCGCACCATGTCGGCGACCGGCATACCGGTGAGCCGGAGCTTGCCGACCAGGCCCAGCCAGTCCAGGTCACGGTTGCTGTAGCGGCGCTGGCCGGTGTGCGAGCGGTCGATGTGCGGCATCAGCCCGATGCGCTCGTACCAGCGCAGGGTGTGCGCGGACAGGCCGGTGAAGGCGACGACCTCACTGATCGTGTAGTTGTCCTGGCCGTCCGGGCGCCGCCGACGTTCCTCGGTCGGCGCCGCACAGGTGTCGCTCCTGGTACTGGTGCCGGTCTCGGCCGTGGTCTCCATCACCGTCATGACCTCCACGCTAGAACCTTGGAGTGCACTCCAAGCAAGCGGAATCCGTCGAAAACCCGAGGACTCGACCAAGGCCGGGTGGCTACCGTGTGGATCATGAGTCTCGTGCGCCGTGCCGTGCCCGAAGATGCCGAGGAAGTGCTGCGTCTGCGTCAGGTGATGATCGATGCGCTCGGGGGTCTGGGGGGTGCCCCCGAGAAGAACGCAGCCGCCGTCGGTGCGTCCACCGAGTGGCACGCAGAGTCGCTGCCGACCATACGCGGCAAGCTCGCCGACCCCGACGGGGACTTCGCCGCCTTCGTCGTCGACCACCCGGACCGGCCGGGCGCGCTCGCGGCGCTGGTCGCCGGAACGATCGAGTACCGGATCGGGCGGGCGGGCAACCCGCACGGCTCGGTCGGGCACGTCTTCAGCGTGGCCACCGATCCCGACGCGCGGCGGCGCGGATACGCCCGCGCGAGCATGGAGACGCTCCTGGACTGGTTCCGCGAGCGGCGTGTCGCACAGGTCGGCCTGAACGCCTCCGCCGAGGCCGAGCCGCTGTACGCCGCCCTCGGCTTCGTCCGCAAGCCGGACCCCTCGATGCGGCTGCAGCTGTGAGGCACTTAGGCTCGTACACATGTCCTTGGAGAGCCTGGCACTGATCTCGAACTGGCCCGTTTCCACCGCTGCCGCGGCGGTCGTCCGTGCGGACGGGACGGTGCTGGGGTCCCGTGGGCCGGTGGAGCAGCGTTTCGCGCTCGCCTCGGTGACCAAGCCGCTCGCCGCGTATGCCGCGCTCGTCGCGTACGAGGAGGGTGCGATCGAGCTCGACGAGCCGGCCGGGCCGCCCGGTTCGACGGTCCGGCATCTGCTGGCCCACACCTCCGGGCTCGCCTTCGACGAGCACCGGGTGACGTCCGCGCCCGGGGAGCGGCGGCTGTACTCCAACGCCGGGTTCGAGGTGCTCGGGGATCACATCGCCAAGGCGACGGAAATCCCGTTCGCGGAGTATCTGCGGCAGGCGGTGCTGGTGCCGCTGGGGATGGTGGGGACTTCGCTGGACGGGTCGCCGGCGAAGGACGGGGTGTCCACGGTGGAGGATCTTGTGCGGTTCGCCGCCGAGGTGCAGGCGCCGCGGCTGCTCGATCCGCGGACGGTCGCGGAGGCGATGACGGTTCAGTACCCCGGCACCAAGGGTGTCCTGCCGGGGTACGGGCACCAGAACCCCAACGACTGGGGGCTCGGGTTCGAGATCCGCGACTCCAAGTCTCCGCACTGGACGGGCGATTCCTCCTCTCCACGTACCTTCGGCCACTTCGGGCAGTCGGGTACGTTTGTGTGGATCGACCCCGTGGCGGGGGTGGCCTGCGTCGCCCTCACCGATCGGGCGTTCGGGCCCTGGGCCGTCGAGGCGTGGACCCCGTTCACGGACGCGGTGCTCGCCGAGCTGCGTGGCTGAGCCCTATGGGGTTTCGCCCCCTCCGGCCGCTACCCGTCCCGTACCTGGGACCCCCGTATCGCGCTTCGCGCTCGCCCTCAAACGCCGGACGGGCTGAAGCCGCCTTCAGCTCGCCGCCATCTCCCAGAGCAGCAGCTCCGCCGGGGCGCCCGCCACCGCCTCCAAGTCCTTCGCGTCGGTGATGCGGGCCGCGTCCCCCGCGGCCAGTTCCTCGCCGTCCAGGCGGACTTCGCCCCGCACCACGTGGGCGTACACGAACGGCGCGTCCGGGATCGCGGTCCGCTCGCCCGATGTCAGGCGCCGTACGTGGAGCATCGCGCCCGCCTCCGGCACCGCGTAGGGCGTGGAATCCGCGATGCCGTGGACGATCTCGTAGGCGGGGTCGCCGCCCGGCGACAGCGGGGCCAGCCACATCTGGACGAAGACCAGCGGGGCCGGGCCGTCGTTGCGCTCCACGTGGCGGACGCCGTCCGCGGAGCTGAGCCGCTGCACGTCGCCGGGGCGGATCACCGACTCGTGCCCGGTGGAGTCCCGGTGGGTCAGCTCACCCTCCACCACCCACGTCACGATCTCGGTGTGACTGTGCGGGTGCTCGTCGAAGCCGGCGCCGGGAGCGAGCCGTTCCTCGTTGCAGGCGATCACCGAGCCGAAGCGGAGGTTGTCGGGGTCGTAGTGCGGGCCGAAGGAAAAGGCGTGGAGCGAGGAGATCCCGGCCGCCGGGTCCCCTCCGCGGTAGCGCTCTTCGGCGCGGCGGACGTCCATCACGGGCACCACCGTAGCCCCGGCCCGCCGCCCTTCCCGTGCTTGAGGGCGACCCGCCGCCGCACACCTCCGTCCTGATAAGGCAGTCTTGTCCCGTGCCCGAACCCGAATCCAGCAACACCGAGCGCCCGGCGCGCGACGTCCACTCGCACTCGGCGACCCTGAAGCGGCTGGAGAAGTCGTCCGGCAGTCTCGCCGCCCAGGCCATCGCGCGGATGGACGAGACGCTGCCGTGGTACCGGGCCATGCCCCCGGAGAACCGTTCCTGGATCGGGTTGGTCGCTCAGGCCGGCATCGCCGCGTTCACGGAGTGGTTCCGCCATCCTGACGCTCCGCAGGCCATCTCCACCGATGTCTTCGGGACCGCGCCACGCGAGCTGACCAGGGCCATCACCCTGCGGCAGACAGTGGAGATGGTGCGCACGACGATCGAGGTCATGGAGTCCGCCATCGACGAGGTGGCGGCTCCCGGTGACGAGTCGGTACTGCGCGAGGCTCTTCTCGTGTACGCCCGCGAGATCGCCTTCGCCACCGCCCAGGTGTACGCGCAGGCGGCGGAGGCACGCGGTGCCTGGGACGCCCGGCTCGAGTCGCTGGTGGTGAACGCCGTGCTGTCCGGTGAGGCCGACGAGGGCGCCGTCTCCCGGGCCGCCGCTCTCGGATGGAATTCTCCCGAACATGTCTGCGTGGTGCTGGGTACGGCACCCGACGGTGACAGCGAGCTGACGGTGGAGGCGATTCGGCGCGCCGCTCGGCACGCCAAGCTTCAGGTGCTCACCGGTGTGCTCGGGGATCGGCTGGTCGTCATCGCGGGCGGCAACGACAATCCGCTCGCCGTCGCCAAGTCGCTGATCGGGCCGTATGCCGCCGGGGCCGTCGTCGCCGGACCGATCGTGCCCGATCTGCTCGCCGCGACTCGGTCCGCGCAGGCCGCCGCCGCCGGGCTGAAGGCGTGTTTCGCCTGGCAGGACGCCCCGCGGCCGGTGCTGGCGGACGATCTGCTGCCGGAGCGGGCGATCGCCGGTGATCCGTCGGCCCGCGAGCAGCTGGTGGAGGAGATCTACAGACCGCTGGAGGAGGCCGGCTCCGCGCTCCTGGAGACACTCAGTGTCTATCTGGAACAGGCGAGCAGCCTCGAAGGCGCCGCCCGGATGCTCTTCGTCCATCCCAACACCGTGCGCTACCGGCTCCGACGTGTGACTGACGTCACCGGCTGGTCGCCTTCGGATGTACGCTCCGCCTTCACGCTGCGGATCGCCCTCATCCTGGGGCGTCTGGCCGATGGAGATCCGCAAAGTTAGCCGTTTGTCGGGGACCTACAATTCCCCCTCGTGTTCTTCGTCCCTGTCCCCACGGGCGGCCGTGGCCGTCCACAAGAGAGAGTGTGAGAGTGCTCGTACTCGTCGCTCCCGGCCAGGGCGCTCAGACGCCCGGCTTCCTGACTCCTTGGCTCGACCTCCCCGGCGCCGCCGACCGCCTCGCCGTGTGGTCGGACGCCATCGGGCTCGACCTTGCCCACTACGGCACACAGGCCGACGCCGACGCGATCCGGGACACGGCTGTCGCACAGCCGCTCCTCGTCGCCGCCGGACTCCTGTCCGCTTCGGCACTGGGTGACATCGCCCCGGGTGCCGTCGCGGGCCACAGCGTCGGCGAGATCACGGCCGCCGCGTTCGCGGGAGTGCTCGACGACACCGAAGCGCTGACCCTCGTACGCAAGCGGGGCCTGGCGATGGCCGAGGCCGCCGCCATCACTCAGACCGGTATGTCGGCGCTCCTTGGCGGGGACCCCGAGACGACGGTGCCGCACCTGGAGAAGCTCGGCCTGACCCCGGCGAACGTGAACGGCGCGGGCCAGATCGTGGCCGCCGGCACGCTGGAGGAGCTGGCGGCCCTGGAGGCGGACAAGCCCGAGGGTGTACGCCGTGTGGTGGCTCTCAAGGTCGCCGGCGCCTTCCACACCCGCCACATGGCTCCCGCCGTCGAGGCGCTGGCGAAGGCCGCCGAGAACCTGAAGCCCGGCGACCCGAAGGTCACGTACGTCTCGAACAAGGACGGCCGGGCCGTCGCCACCGGTGACGAGGTCGTGTCACGGCTGGTCGGCCAGGTCGCCAACCCGGTCCGCTGGGACCTGTGCATGGAGACCTTCAAACAACTCGGCGTGACGGCGCTGGTCGAGGTGTGCCCCGGCGGCACCCTGACCGGTCTCGCCAAGCGCGCGCTGCCCGGCGTCCAGACGCTGGCGCTGAAGACCCCCGACGACCTCGACGCCGCTCGCGAGCTCATCGCCGAGCACGGTGTGGCGTAAGGAGCCCCAGAGCATGTCGAAGATCAAGGCACCCAAGGGCGCTCCCTTCGCACGCATCCTCGGCGTCGGCGGTTACCGCCCCGTCCGGGTGGTGCCCAACGAGGTGATCCTGGAGACGATCGACTCCTCCGACGAGTGGATCCGCTCGCGCTCCGGCATCGAGACCCGGCACTGGGCCTCCGACGAGGAGACCGTCGCCGCGATGTCGATCGAGGCGTCCGGCAAGGCCATCGCCGACGCCGGGATCAACGCCGACCAGATCGGCGCCGTGGTGGTCTCCACCGTGTCGCACTTCAGCCAGACCCCGGCCGTCGCCACCGAGATCGCCGACAAGCTCGGCACCAACAAGGCCGCGGCCTTCGACATCTCGGCCGGCTGCGCGGGCTTCGGCTACGGCCTGACCCTCGCCAAGGGCATGATCGTCGAGGGTTCGGCGGAGTACGTCCTTGTCATCGGCGTGGAGCGGCTGTCCGACCTCACCGACCTGGAGGACCGTGCCACGGCCTTCCTGTTCGGCGACGGCGCGGGCGCGGTCGTCGTGGGCCCCTCGGACGAGCCGCACATCGGCCCGACCGTGTGGGGCAGCGAGGGCGACAAGTCCGGGACGATCAAGCAGACCGTGCCGTGGGACCGATTCCGTATCGGCGACGTGTCCGAGCTCCCGCTCGACTCCAAGGGCGAGATCAAGTTCCCTGCGATCACGCAGGAGGGCCAGGCGGTGTTCCGCTGGGCCGTGTTCGAGATGGCGAAGGTCGCTCAGCAGGCGCTGGACGCGGCCGGAATCACCCCGGACGACCTGGATGTCTTCATTCCCCACCAGGCCAACGAGCGGATCATCGACTCGATGGTGAAGACGCTGAAACTGCCGGCGCACGTCACGGTCGCCCGTGACGTACGTACCACCGGCAACACCTCGGCCGCCTCGATTCCGCTCGCTATGGAGCGGCTTTTGGCGACCGGAGAGGCGAAGAGCGGCGACACCGCGCTCGTCATCGGATTCGGGGCGGGTCTCGTGTACGCCGCCACGGTCGTTACCCTCCCCTAGGCACACTGTCCGGATCATCTCCGGCCGGAGTACCGCCACACCCTCTGGATACACACCGAAGGAGCGCCTGACATGGCCGCCACTCAGGAAGAGATCGTCGAAGGTCTCGCCGAGATCGTGAACGAGATCGCCGGGATCCCCACCGAGGACGTCCAGCTGGACAAGTCCTTCACCGACGACCTGGACGTCGACTCGCTGTCCATGGTCGAGGTCGTCGTCGCCGCCGAAGAGCGCTTCGACGTCAAGATCCCGGACGACGACGTCAAGAACCTCAAGACCGTCGGTGACGCGACCGACTACATCCTCAAGCACCAGGCCTGATCTTCCGATCACCTGGGCTGAACGCCCTGCTTAGGCGGGGCCGCATGCCCCGCCACCCGGCGGTGGCGCCGCTGAATCCTCGTATCCGTTGGAGAAAGAATTCCCGTGAGCCCGACCAATCGCACCGTGGTCGTCACCGGTATCGGCGCAACCACACCGCTGGGTGGCGACGCAGCCTCTACCTGGGAGGGTCTGATCGCCGGTAAGTCCGGTGTCGGTCCCCTCGAGCAGGAGTGGGCCGCCGATCAGGCGGTCCGCATCGCGGCACAGATCGCCGTGGAGCCGGGCGAGGTCATTCCCCGCCCGCAGGCCCGCCGTCTCGACCGCTCGGCGCAGTTCGCGCTGATCGCGGCCAAGGAGGCCTGGGCGGACGCAGGTTTCACCGAGAAGGCGGGCGAGGACGCCAAGGTCGACCCCGACCGGCTCGGCGCCGTCATCGCCTCCGGCATCGGCGGTGTGACGACCCTGCTCGACCAGTACGACGTGCTGAAGGAGAAGGGCGTACGCCGCGTCTCCCCGCACACCGTCCCGATGCTGATGCCGAACGGCCCGTCGGCCAACGTGGGTCTGCTCGTCGGCGCCCGCGCCGGTGTGCACACCCCGGTCTCCGCCTGTGCTTCGGGCGCCGAGGCCATCGGCTACGCCATAGAGATGATCCGCACGGGCCGCGCCGACGTCGTCGTCGCCGGTGGCACCGAGGCGGCCATCCACCCGCTGCCCATCGCCGCGTTCGGCAACATGATGGCGATGTCCAAGAACAACGACGACCCGCAGGGTGCCTCGCGCCCCTATGACGTCGCCCGTGACGGCTTCGTCCTCGGCGAGGGCGCGGGTGTCCTCGTCCTGGAGTCCGCCGAGCACGCCGCCGCGCGCGGCGCCCGTGTCTACGCGGAGGCGGTCGGCCAGGGCATCTCGGCCGACGCCCATGACATCGTGCAGCCGGAGCCGGAGGGCCGCGGCATCTCGCACGCCCTGCAGAACCTGCTCGACAACACCGACCTGAACCCGGCCGAGATCGTGCACGTCAACGCGCACGCCACCTCGACGCCGGCCGGTGACGTGGCCGAGCTGAAGGCGCTGCGCAAGGTGTTCGGCGACGACGCGGACCACTTCGCGGTCTCGGCGACCAAGTCGATGACCGGTCATCTGCTCGGCGGCGCGGGCGGTGTCGAGTCGGTCGCGACCGTCCTCGCCCTGTACCACCGCCTCGCCCCGCCGACCATCAACGTCGAGAACCTCGACCCCGAGGCCGAGGCCGCCGCCGACGTCGTCCGCGGCGAGGCGCGCAAGCTGCCCGTCGAGGGCCGGATCGCCGCGCTGAACGACTCGTTCGGGTTCGGCGGGCACAACGTGGTGCTGGCCTTCCGCTCGGTCTAGCTCCGGTCATACGTGATGAAGGGCCCCCACCATCCGGTGGGGGCCCTTCATGCGTGATGGCGGCTCCTCAGACCACCTGGTGCAGCCAGCGCACCGGCGCGCCCTCGCCCGCGTACCTGAAGGGCTCCAGTTCGTCGTCCCAGGGCTTGCCGAGGAGTTTGGCGAGGTCGGCCTCCAGGTCGGTTTCGCCGCGCTGGGAGCGCAGGAGGGCGGCGCGCAGCCGGTCCTCGGGGATCAGGATGTCGCCGTGGATTCCGGTGACCGCGTGGAAGATGCCCAGCTCGGGAGTGCAGCTGTAGCGCTCGCCCTCGGCCGTGGGGCACGGCTCGGCGGTGACCTCGAAGCGCAGCAGATGCCAGCCGCGCAGCGCGGAGGCGAGCTTGGAGGCGGTGCCGACCTCGCCCTTCCAGGAGAATTCGGATCTCCAGGTGCCGGGCGCGGCGGGCTGCCGGATCCAGTCGAGGTTGACGCGCGTGCCGAGCACCCCCGCGACCGCCCATTCGACGTGCGGGCACAGCGCACGGGGCGCGGAGTGCACGTAGAGAACTCCACGTGTCGTCACTGGGGCCTCCGGACAGAGCGAGACATCTTGTAACTTAGCGGAACGGCAGTGGCAGGGCGGCCACGGGGCGAGGCTATCGTGCGGCGGCGCAAGGAGTGTGACGTACCGTCGGTCCCAGCGCCCAGAAACATTGAGGTTTCACCCAAGGGGACGCGGTGCTGACCGACCGTGTCCGAGGAGGTGGCGACCAGCCGTGTCCGAAGGTGCTGACTAACCCTGCACAACGAACGAGGGGACCAGGGGATGCGGAACCGCAGTCGCCGTTCACGGGCCGTCCTCGCCATCGCGGTGGCGGCTCTTCTGGGCGTCGCGGGGTGCGACGCCTCCGGTGACAACTCCCCGGCACCCAAAGACGCCACGGCGAAGGCGCAGCCGTCCCCGAAGCCGCCCACCTGGAACCGCAGTCCGAAGTCGATGGCCGCCGTCGGCGACTCCATCACCCGCGGGTTCGACGCGTGCACCGTGCTGTCGGACTGCCCCGAGGTGTCCTGGGCGACCGGCAGCGATCCGCAGGTCAGGAGTCTGGCCGTACGGCTGCTCGGGAAGGCGGGGGCGGCCGAGCGCAGTTGGAACTACGCGGTGACGGGTGCGCGGATGGCGGACGTGCCCGGCCAGATGGCGCTGGCGGCGGCCAAGAAGCCGGAGCTGGTGACGGTGATGGCGGGCGCCAACGACGCCTGCCGCTCGTCGGCCTCGGCGATGACGTCGGTGGCGGACTTCCGCGCCGAGTTCGAGGACGCGATGGACACGCTGCGCGCTTCCCTGCCCAAGACGCAGGTGTATGTGTCGAGCGTGCCGGACCTGAAGCGGCTGTGGTCCCAGGGCCGCGGCAATCCGCTGGGCAAGCAGGTGTGGAAGCTGGGCATCTGCCCCTCGATGCTGGGCGACGCGGACGCCCTGGACTCGGCGGCGATCCTGCGGCGTGCCAGGGTGCAGGACCGGGTGGAGGAGTACAACACGGTTCTTCGGGAGGTGTGCGCCAAGGACCGGCGCTGCCGCTTCGACGGGAACGCGGTCTTCGAGTACCGCTTCGGCACGGACCAGTTGAGCCACTGGGACTGGTTCCACCCGAGCAAGGACGGGCAGGCCCGGATCGCGGAGATCGCGTACCGCACCATCACCGCGCGCAACCCCGTGACCTAGGGTTTCCCTCATGAGCGAACTTTTCGGCACACTTTCCGACGGCACCCCCGTCCACCGGTGGACGCTCGAGCGGGCCGGGGTGCGGGTGCGTGTGCTCACGTACGGCGGGATCGTGCAGTCGGCCGAGGTTCCGGACAGGGACGGGCGGGCCGTGGACGTGGTGCTGGGCTTCGGGGACCTGGCGGGCTATCTGGCGCATCCGGAGCCGTACTTCGGGGCACTGGTCGGGCGGTACGCGAACCGGATCGCGGGCGGCCGTTTCCCGCTCGACGGCCTGACGTACCACCTCGCGCAGAACAACGCGCCCAACTCCCTGCACGGCGGCGAGTTCGGCTTCGACAAGCGCGTGTGGGACGCGGAGCCGGTCGCGGACGGGGTGCGCCTCAGCCGGGTCAGCCCGCACGGCGAGGAGGGCTTCCCGGGCCGCCTGGAGGTCTCGGCGACGTACACGCTGGACGAGGACGGCGCGCTGCGGATCGCCTACGAGGCGGTCACCGACGCGCCGACCGTGCTGAACCTGACGAACCACACCTACTGGAACCTGGGCGGCAGCGGCTCGGGAAACGCGGGCGGGCACGAACTCCGTATCTGTGCCTCTCGGTTGACGCCGGTGGACGGGGACCTCATCCCGACCGGCGAGTTCGCGTCCGTAGAGGGCACGCGCTTCGACTTCCGGCAGGCGCGGAAGGTCGGCGCCGGGTACGACCACAACTTCGTCCTCGACAAGGGCGTCACCGAGACCGCCGTGGAGATCGCCGAGCTGCACGACCCGGCCTCCGGGCGGGTGCTGAGCGTGGCGAGCACCGAACCCGGGCTGCAGCTCTACACCGCCGACCATCTGGGCGAACCATTCGCTCCCGGCGACGGCATCGCGCTGGAGACGCAGCACTTCCCCGACTCCCCGAACCGGCCGGAGTTCCCGAGCACGCAGCTGCGGCCGGGCGGGGTGTACAGGTCGGAGACCGTGTTCGGATTCGGCGTGCGCGGTTAGGACCTGTCCGGCCGGTCACGGCGCAGACGCGGGGTGTGGCCCGCACTCCCCCACGCTCGGCTTCGCTCGCGCGGGGCGACCCCCATCACCCCGCTCACCAGGCACCACCCAGGGCGCCGCGGCTTTCCTCCACCGTGATCGACCGGGCAGGTCCTAGCCGTTCTCGCCGCGCATCCGCTTGGTCGCCTTGCCGAGCACGGACATGGCGCCCAGGCAGACAGCGGTGACGGTGCCGCCGATGGCGATGGGGAGCGGGTCGAAGCCCTTGATCCCGTTGAAGAGGATCAGCGCCCCCAGCGCCATGATGACCGAGTACAGACTCTGGCCGACCCTGGCGCCGGCCGGGACGACCTGGAGCAGTTGCGGGATGGTCGTCGCGGCGGCGATGCCCATGCCGAGCGGGATGAACGCGGCGAGCATCAGCCCGCCGAAGCCGAAGGAGTTCCCGTACGCGCCCCAGTCGGCGCCCTTGACGAGCAGATAGCCGGCGGCGCCCAGGGACAGCAGGACGAGTACGCCGTTGACGTACGCGGCCTGTGTGGCCGCCTTGCGGGCGCTCGGCAGATGCGCGGCCGGGGAGCGCCAGGCGTCCGGGGTGAGCCGGCGCAGCTGCTCCTTGAGGCCCTTGGCCCGCAGCAGCGCGAGGACGCCGACGACCAGGCCGACGATGCCGAGTCCGGTGCCCGCGAAGCCGATCGGCTTCTCGGTGATGCCGTAGTGGGCGCCGCCGAAGGTCAGCGGGATGCCCAGCACGAAGCCGTACGCGTACACCTTGGTGGTCTTCTGGATCCGCACCACCAGCTCGCGCTGACCCGCGCTCAGATTCGGGTCCAGCCTCATCTGGGCCTCACCCAGGCTCTGCTGGGGGGCCATCGGCTGCTGGGGCACCGGAGGGTAGGGCTGGTACGGCTGCTGGGGCGGGTACTGCTGCTGGGGCGGGTACTGCTGCTGGGGGTACTGCTGCTGGGGCGGGTACGGCTGCTGCGGGTAGCCCTGCTGCGGCGGGTACGGCTGCTGCGGGTAGCCCTGCTGCGGCGGGTACGGCTGCTGCGGCGGGTACGGACCTTGTTGCTGACCTGGGTACATGCGCTTCTCCCCCGAACAGGCGTGCGTCGGCCCGCGAGTCTGCCACAGCCCGCTGAGAAGGTACGAGCCCCGGTCCGGAGGTCAGGTTCCGGACCGGGGCTGCTCGGTGGGGAGCTTGTCCCGGGTCAGACGTTAATCGCCGCGGCGACCCGGCGGTCGGTGATCGAGCGGCCCGCCTGAACCTCGTACGAACCCTTCACAAACACCCACGAGCCGGAGCTCTCGTCCCAGACCTCGAAAGCGCGGCGCGGGAGTTCGACGACGGCCTCGACGCTCTCGCCCGGTGCCGCCTCGACGCCCGCGAAGGCGGCGAGCCATCGGACGGGCCGCTCCGGGTCGGCCTCCACCGGCGCCAGGTAGACCTGGACGACCTCGCGCCCCGCGCGCGCACCGGAGTTGCGGAGACGGACCGTGGCGGTCCTACCGTCGACCTCGATCGCCTCGTACGTCCAGTCGGTGTAGCCGAGTCCGTGCCCGAAGGCGTACGAGGGGGCGCGACCCGCCCTTTCCCAGGACCGGTAGCCGATGAACACGCCCTCGGAGTACCGGAGTTCGCCGTCGGAGGGGGCCACCTGGGTGACCGGGGCGTCCGCGAAGGAACCCCACGTGGTGGGCAGGCGGCCGCCCGGCTCGTGCGCGCCGGTGAGGACGTCGGCGAGCGCGGCGCCGCCCTCCTGGCCGGGAAACCAGCTCAGCAACACGGCGGCGACCTCGTCGCGCCACGGCAGTTCGACCGGGGAGCCGGAGTTGACGACCACGACGGTGTTCGGGTTGGCGGCGGCGACGGCGTGCACCAACTCGTCCTGGCGGCCGGGGAGCCGCAGGTCCTTCCGGTCGAAGCCCTCGGACTCCACGCGGTCGGTGGTGGCGACCACGACGACGGCGGTGTCGGCGGCGCGGGCGGCCTCGACGGCCTCGGCGATCAGCTCGTCCGCGTCACGCCGCGGCTCCTGGTGCGCGAGCGCGAAGCCGACGACCTTCATCGGGATGCCCTCGGGAAGGGCGATGACGTGGGTGAGGGAGACCTCCACCGGTTCACCCGCGGTCAGTTCGGCCTGGGCGCGGGGCACCGGGGCGCCGAAGAACGCCTCGAAGGGGTCGTCCTTGTCGGTGCGCTGGACGTCGTCGAAGTACGTCGTGCCGTCGACGGTGAGGGTGAAGGCGCCGAGGCCCTTGACGCCGAAGGAGTGCGGGCCGCTGTCGCGCGGGGTGAAGGTGCCGGTCAGCTCGACGGTGTGGAGCCTGTCGTGGGTGACGCCGTCGGGGAGGTCGTCGCCCATCCACTGGATCTGGCCGTTGGGGGCCGAGCCGCTGCCGATCACCTGGCCCCGCTCGTCGCGGCAGACCGCGCGCAGCTCGAACCCCTTGTCGGCGACGGCGAGTTCCTCGGTCGGGTCGGCGCCGACGGCGTAGGTCAGGCTGCCCTCGGGGAGGGCGGCGGTGAGGCCGTCGAGCGGCGAGACGACGCGGGAGGGGAAGACGGTGGCGGAGCCGCCGCCGAGGACGCGGGCGTCGCGGGCGGCGGCGCCGATGAGGGCCACCCTGCCGGGCTTGAGCGGGAGGGCTTGACGCTCATTGCGTACGAGGACGAAGGCGCGGCGGGCGATCTCGCGGGCCAGGGCCTCGCCGTCGACCGTCTCCGGCACCTCGGTCACGACCGGCTCGGCGCCCTCCAGGATGCCTACGCGGGCGGCGAGGCGCAGCACGTTGCGCACGGCCTCGTCGACCGTGGCCTCCTCGACCTCTCCTGCACGCACGGCGGCGGCGAGCGGTGCGCCGTACACCGTCTGCGGGCCGGGCATCGCGACGTCGAGGCCGCCCTCGATCGCGGCCGTGGTGGAGCGGGCGGCCATCCAGTCGGAGACGTTGAAGCCGTCGAAGCCCCATTCTCCGCGCAGGATCTCGTTCACGAGGTAGCGGTGCTCGGTCATCGTCGTGCCGTTGACCGAGTTGTAGGCGGTCATGATGCCCCAGGGGTGGGCGTTTTCGACGATGGCCTCGAAGGGGGCCAAGTAGAGCTCGCGCAGGGCGCGTTCGGACACGATGTTGTTGACGGTGAAGCGGTCGGTCTCGGCGTCGTTGGCGACGAAGTGCTTGACGGTGGTGCCGACGCCGCCCGACTGCACGCCCTGCACATAGCCGCTGCCGATGCGCCCGGTCAGGTACGGGTCCTCGCTGTACGCCTCGAAGTGGCGGCCGCCGAGCGGTGAGCGGTGCAGGTTGACGGTGGGCGCGAGCAGGACGTGGACGCCCTTGCGGCGGGCCTCCTGGGCGAGCAGGGCACCGGCGCGACGGGCCAGGGCCGGGTCCCAGGTGGCGGCGAGGGCGGTGGGGGACGGGAGGGCGATGGAGGGGTCGTCGGCGGTCCAGTGGACGCCGCGGACACCGATCGGGCCGTCGGACATCACCAGCGATTGCAGCCCGATCTCGGGGAGCGCGGGCAGTGACCACATGCCCTGCCCGGACAGCAGCCGGGCCTTCGCGTCCAGGTCGAGCTTGCCGAGGGCCGCTTCCACGGCCGCCTCGCGGGCCCGGTCGGCCGCGTCCCGACGCCTGCTCCCGGCCGTGTTCCCGGCCCGGCTCTCCACTGTTTCCGCCACGGCGGCACCTCCTCGTCGAAGTCCTTGGACGCCTCCATCCTGCACCTGCTACCTGTAGAGCGGTAGGTTTCGTAATCTTGTCGTTATATTCAACCTGATCGGATGCCGTACGGTGACGCCATGACGACCAGGACCAGGAGCGAGGCGCGGCGCGCGGAGATCGTGCGCGCGACCCTGGAGGTGATCGCCGAGCGCGGCTACCGGGGCGCGAGCCTCGCCGCGGTCGCCGAGCGCGTCGGCCTCACCCAGCAGGGGCTGCTGCACTACTTCCCGACGAAGGAAGCCCTGCTCGTCGCCGTGCTCAAGGAGCGGGACCAGTGGGACGCGGTCCCGGACACCCAGTGGCGGGCCGATCTGCTCGCCTCGCTCGTCGAGTACAACGCCATGCGGCCCGGCATCATCCAGACCTTCTCGGCGCTGCTCGGCGAGAGCGTCACGGAGGGGCACCCGGCGCGCGACTTCTTCACCCGGCGCTATGTCGCCGTGCGCGCGAACATGGCGCGGGTGCTGCGCGCCGAGTACGGGGAGCGGCTGCCGAGCGGCCTCACCCCCGAGCGCGCCGCTCCGCTGCTCGTGGCGGTGATGGACGGACTCCAGTACCAGTGGCTGCTGGACCCGGAGTCGGTGGACATGCCGGCGGCGTTCCGGGACTTCCTCACGCTGCTGGGCGAGGACTGACGGCGGCCACGACCTCGATCTCGATGAGGGCGTCCGGCTTGAACAGCCGCGAGACCTCGAAGGTCATGCTGGTCGGCGCGGTCCCGGTGAGGAACTCCCGGCGTACGGCGCCGTATGCGTCGAGCCCCGGCACCGGCGGCGTGGGCGTTCCTGGCCGCACTGCGGGAGTCGGCGGCGCGGATCCCCACCTGAGCGTCAGGCGTCACCCACCATGGCGTACGCCCCACCAGTCACGGGATACTGCCGCCGTCCGCAGCACCCCACGGCCACGGAAGGCCCAACTCCCTTGACTCACATACGTGTCCGGATCGGCGTACTCGGACTGTTCCTGCTGGCCGGGCTCGCGGCTCCGCCCAGCGCTTCGGCCGCCGACACCTCCTCCACCGTGGAGGAGCAGCGGCTTGACAAGGCGGCACCCCAGGAGATTCTGCGGCGGTCCGGATTCGACTCCGTGACACCGGAGTTCGCGCGGGCGCTGGACGGGGCGGGATCGTACGCGCGGGCCGAGCGCGTCGTCGTACAGCAGGGGGCTCGGCTGTGGCGGCGGGCGGTGGACCGGGCGCAGGGACGGGGTCCGGCGGGCGGGGATCTGAGCCGGGACGACGACCGGCCGCTGTACTGGGCGCGGCTGGGCATGACGCGCGAAGTTCGGCAGTGGGAGCCGGACTTCGGGCTGACAGATGCCCAGCGGGCCCATCTGCTGGATGACTTGGAGCGCAACTCGCGAGGCGAGAACGCGATCCGCTATCCGCACGGCCAGGGCGTGAAGCGGATCCTGGTCACCGGGTTCGATCCGTTCACGCTGGACCGTGACGTCCGGATCTCCAATCCCTCCGGTGCCACCGCCCTCGCGCTCGACGGGACGACGATCCAGACCGCGGACGGTCCGGCGCGCGTCGAGACCGCCGTGTTCCCGGTCCGCTGGCAGGACTTCGCCGACGGCACGGTGGAGCGGACGCTGCGGCCGTACCTCCCGCACGTGGACCTCTTCACGACGATCAGCCAGGGCCGTGTGGGCCGCTTCGACGTGGAGCGGACCAACGGGGCCTGGCGGGGTGGCTATCCGGACAACCTGAACCTCTCCGTCACCGGGCCCGTCCCGGTCAGCGATCCGGCCTCGCAGCCGCAGTGGACGTCGACGACCCTCCCGTACCAGGCGATCGTCGCGGCGAACACCGGCCGCTTCCCCGTGTACGACAACACGTCGGTGACCGAGATCCCGGCGGGCGGGACCGATCCGGTCGTACGCGCCGACGGGCCGACCCCCGGTTCGACGGCCCGGGCCGGGGGCGGCGGCAACTACCTCTCCAACGAGATCGCCTACCGCGCGACGCTCCTGCGCGACCGGCTCGGCCTGCACGGCAGTCTTCCCGGCGGGCATGTGCACACGCCTGTGCTGGAGTTCGGCGCGGGCAACACGGACCCGGCGACCGGGACGGTCACCGACCCCGAGTTCCTGCAGAACCGGCTGGACATCATCGCGCAGGTGCGGGCGATCCTGACGGTCGCCGCGGATGCCACTGCCCCCGCTAGTGCGACGGTGCGAACGCGAGGGTGATGCCGAGGCCGGCCAGAACGGAGCCGATGACCTTGTTCAGGACCTTCTGGCCGCGCAGCATCAGTGTCCGCATCCGGTCGTGCGAGAAGAAGACGGCGACGACGCCGAACCACAGCAGGTGGGCGAGGGACATGAACAGCCCGTAGCCCACCTGCCGGTAGACCGGGGTGCCGGGGCTGACCACCTGGGCGAAGGTCGAGACGACGAAGAGGGTCGTCTTCGGGTTCAGGACATTGGTGAGGAAGCCGGTGCGCAGAGCGGCGAACGGCGTCAGCTCCGTCTTGTTCTCCAGATCGACCTCCACCTCGCCGCGCGCACGGAAGGTGCGTACGCCGATGTAGACGAGGTACGCGGCACCGATCAGCTTGATCACGGTGAACAGGGCGGTCGAGGAGGCGATCAGCAGCCCCACGCCGAGCATCGTGTACGTCACGTGCACGAGGACGCCGGCGGCGACACCGGTCGCGGCGAACAGGCCGGTGCGGCGGCCGTAGAGATAGCTGTTGCGGACGACCATGGCGAAGTCGGCGCCGGGGGCGATGACGGCCAGGACGGTGATGACGGCGACGGCGAGTATCTCGGTCACGGGGTGGCGTCCTCCTCGTCAGGAGCGGCCGCGTCGGGGTCGGTGGCGCCTTCGGTGATCTCCTCGCCCAGGAGGTCGCGGGCCATGAGGGTGGCGCCCGCGACGGCTCCCGGCATCAGGAACACCGCGACGAACGGGACCAGGAAGGCCAGGCCCAGGGGCGTGCCGAAGCCCCAGACCAGCGTTTTGCGGGAGCGGAGCAGGGTGAGGCGTTCACGGAGGTCGACGCGGCGGCGCTGGAGGGCGACGGCGACGAGTTCCTCCGTGAGGAAGAAGCCGGTGACGAAGAAGCCGATCACCGGGACGGCCGTCTGGCCGATGAACGGGACGAAGCCGAGGGCGAAGAGGAGTACGCCCCAGACGGCGGCCCGTACGACGATGCGGAGGCTGTCTCGTGCGGAGATCCACAGTTCCCGCCAGAGCGGGAGGCCGGACTCGGGGGCCGTGCCGTCCGGGGAGACGTCTCGGTCCACCTTCTCCGAGAGGTTCTCGTAGAAGGGCTGGCCTATGAGGAGGGTGACGGCGGTGAAGGTGAGGACGGCGAGGAGGAGGGCGAGGGCGAAGAGTACGGCGGTGAGGAAGCCGCGGAAGAGACCCTGCCAGGGGCTGGTCCAGTCATCCGCGAAAGGGGTGGTCCAGGTGATGAAGTCCTCGCCGTATGTCGCCAGGGCGATGAGTGCTGCCGCGTACAGCACGAGCGTGATCAGTCCCGGCAGCAGGCCGAATCCGTACTGCTTCCCGTGCCGGGCCACCCACCGCTGGCCCCGCACCAAGTAGCCGAAGCCCACCCCAAGATCGCGCATGGGGGAACTTTAGCGGGGCCCGCCCCGGGGTGCCGCAGAGGGGTTTTCGCCCCCTCCGCCCCTACCCGTCCCGTCCTTGGGGGCTCCGCCCCCAAACCCCCGTGTCGCGCTTCGCGCTCGTCCTCAAACGCCGGACGGGCTGAAT
>NZ_JBEZKJ010000069.1:0-43903 GCF_040651675.1 Streptomyces sp. NPDC048415
TCCTCGGCGATCTCCCAGTCCACCGAGACCGTGCGGTCGGGCATGCCGCCACCGTTCAGCGGGTCGGGGGCTGGTTCTGGGGTGCCTCGTAGCGGTCAGTTGAGGACGGCGGTGCGGTCGACGTCGAGGATCTTGCAGGTGACCGAACGCTCGAACAGGGGCCCTGAGGTGGTTCGGCCGAACCACCTTGCTCGGGCACGACAAGTCGTACTTGCCTCACTTGCCTGCACCCTTGATCAACCACCTGAGCAGGGGAAAGAGGTGCCACCCCTTAGATAACGATGGCGGCGAGGGCGAGGTGGGAGTTCATGTCCAGCTCGAACCGGCCGTAGGGGTTCACGTGGGTCCAGAACAGCGGGGACAGGGCTCGCCGGTCGGCGTCGGTGAGCCGCCTCTGCCACTTCTCCTCGCTCAGGATGTCCTGGAGGAGCAGGGTGCGGTACGAGGCGACGGGCGGCGGCGCGATCCAAGTCGCCTTGCGCAAGGGCGAGTCGGCGCTGATCACGGCGAAGGGTGACCGGCCCGGCCTCACCGTCGCGCCGGTGCGGCCGAACGAGGACGCGCCCACGTGGGGACGGCCCGCTTAAGGAGTGAGGGTCGTCAGGTCGATGGTGTCGGCCAGCGCCTTCATGCCCGCGTCGTCGAAGTGGAGGTGGTCGCCGGGGTCGTAGGCGGGGAGGATGCGGCTGGGGTGGGCCGGGTCGCGGACGGTGGCGTCGAAGTCCGCGAGCCCGTCGAAGAGACCGCGGGTGCGGACGGCGGCGTTGACCGCCTGCCGTACGGCCTCACGGGCCCCGGTGTACGCGCTGTGGCCGCCGTACGGGGTGATCGTGGCGCCGATGACACGGATGCCGCGGGCGTGCGCGCGGCGCACGATACGGCGGTACGCGTCCTCGAGCGCGCGGGGATCCGTCTGCTCCGGTGTGCCCTTGATGTCGTTGATGCCCTCCATCACGATCACGACGCGGACGCCGGTGCGGGAGAAGACGTCGGCGTCGAGGCGGGCCAGGGCGCTGGGGCCGCGGCCGTCGAGCAGGACTCGGTTTCCGGCGACCCCCGCGTTGAGGACGCCGAGCCGGCGGTCCGGTGGGAGGCCGCGCAGCCGGGCGGCGAGCCGGTCCGGCCAGCGGTGGTTGGCGCTGAACGTCGAGCCGGTGCCGTCGGTGAGGGAGTCGCCGAGCGTGACCACGCTGCCGACGGCCGAGGGGCCGAGTACGTCGACGCCGGTGACGTAGTACCAGTTGCCGAGGGTGGTCGTGTATCCGGCGCCGCTCTCCTCGGCGGTCCGATCGCCCTCGCGGGCAAGGAAGTTGGCCTGAAGGGCGGAACGGTGGTAGGTCGCCGGGCCGGAATCGGTGGGGGTACGCAACGAGACCAGGAGGTTGGTGTCGGCGGGGACGGGGAGGGCGACCGGGTCGCTGACCAGGTCCGCGCCCACGGGAATCGTCACGGACGGGGCCCCGCCGAAGGTGACCGTACGCATCGAGCCGGCGACGGCTCTGGGACTTGCGGGCGACCCCGGCCGCTGCAACGCCAGTGTCACGGCGCCGAGTCGGAGCGGGGCCGTGCCGAGCCGGTTGGAGAGGCGGACGCGGGCCGCGCGGCCGCCCACGCTGGTGTGCACGACGTTACGGAAAGAGGCGCCGGGCAGTGCCGGTGCGGTGCCGGAGGCGGCGGCTTCCCAGGTGCCGGTCCACATGTCGCTCGGTGTGCGGGTGACGACCCGGCCCGGGGTGGGCCCCGCGTCGGCTCTGGCGAGCGGCGGGGCCGGCACCAGGGTGGCCACCAGGAGGGCGAGGAGGTACCGGACCTTGATCGCGCGGGTCATGGGGGCATGGTTTCCCTGCCCGTCGGCACCCGCAACGCACTGTCACCCCATTGGACGCACCCGTGCGAGGTCCCCTCCTCCATTGGACCTAAGCCCAGGACCCGATGCGGGGCGGGCGCGGGCGTGTTTGGCTGCTGCCATGACCGAATTCAGCGAGGCCGAGCGCGCGTACCTCACATCGCAGCGGCTGGGGCGGCTGGCCACCGTCGACCCGCAGGGGCAGCCGCAGGCGAACCCCGTGGGTTTCTTCCCGCAGGAGGACGGGACGATCCTGGTCGGCGGGTACGCGATGGGGACCACCAAGAAGTGGCGCAACCTGCGGAAGAACCCGAAGGTCGCCCTGGTCGTCGACGACATCGTCAGCCTCCGGCCGTGGAAGGTCAGAGGCATCGACATCCGGGGAGAGGCCGAACTCCTGACCGGGCCACATGAGTTGGGGCCGCACTTCAGTGAGGAACTGATCCGTATCCATCCGAAGCGGATCCACAGTTGGGGACTGGAGGACTGAACGGCCCTGCGCATCTGCCCCGTTGAAGACCACGGGGCCTGACCGCGTTGGTAGGGTCACGGGCCATGACCGCCTCGGAGCCCACCATCCTGGCCACTTCGGGTGGTCACCGCGTCGGAGACCGCACCCGAGTGACCTTCGACGCCCTCGTGCACCACGCCGTGGAGCTGGCGGGCGTCCAGGGGCGCCGCCCGCGCGTCATGTACGTCGGGACAGCGATCGGCGACGCCGAGCACGTCACCACCCGCATGAGCGAGGCCGCCCGCGTGGCGGGCTTCGACCTCACCCCGCTCCTCCTCTTCCCCATGCCGAACCTCAAGGACATCGAGCAAGCGGTGCTCGAACAGGATGTCGTGTGGGTGATGGGCGGTTCGGCGGCGAACCTGCTCGCCGTGTGGCGCGTCCACGGACTCGACGCGGTCTTCCGGCGCGCGTGGGAGGCCGGCGTCGTGCTCAGCGGGGTGAGCGCCGGCTCGATCTGCTGGTTCCGAGGCGGCACCACCGACTCCTTCGGCCCCGAACTGCGCGCGCTCACCGACGGACTCGGCTATCTGCCGTACGGCAACGGTGTGCACTACGACAGCGACGAGGGCCGGCGTCCGCTGGTGCACCGGCTCGTCGCCGACGGCACCCTGCCGGTCACCCACTGCACCGACGACGGGGTCGGGCTGGTGTATCGGGGCACCGAACTCGTCGAGGCCGTCACGGAGATACCGGGCAAGGGCGCGTACGTGGTGAGGGGCGAGGGGGGTACGGCGGTCGAGGAGCGGCTCGAGCCACGACTGTTGCCGGCACCGCGCGACTGAACGGTTTTCGCCCCCTCCGCCGCTACCCGTCCCGTATCTGGGGGGCCTTCGCCCCCCAGATACCCCGTATCGCGCTTCGCGCTCGTCCTCAAACGCCGGACAGGCTAAAACTGACGGCCCCGCTTCAGCTCCATCGCCGCGCGCCCCTCCGCTCCCTTCCGCTTCCAGTCCCGTCGGATTTCGCTGCGCAGCCGGGCGTCCGTCTTGGCGACGATCCGCTGGTTCTCCCGCAGGAGCTTGCGATAGCTGTCGAGGCGGCGTTCGGGCAGGGTGCCGGAGTCGACGGCGGTGAGGACGGCGCAGCCGGGCTCGGCGACGTGGGCGCAGTCGTGGAAGCGGCAGTCGGCGGCGAGTTCCTCGATCTCGGAGAAGACCTGCCCGACCCCGGTCTCGGCGTCCCAGAGCCCGACGCCGCGCAGACCGGGCGTGTCGATGAGGACGCCCCCGCCCGGCAGGGCGAGGAGGTTGCGGGTCGTCGTGGTGTGCCGCCCCTTGCCGTCCATGTCCCGCGTGGCCTGTACGTCCATGACGTCCGCGCCGAGCAGCGCGTTGGCGAGGGTCGACTTGCCCGCGCCGGACTGCCCTAGGAGGACGGACGTACCGCCGGACAGGACGGCCTCCAGTACGTCGAGGCCCTCGCCCGTGGCGGCGCTGACCGGCAGTACCGCGACACCCGGCGCGGCCCTCTCCACGTCCTCGACGAGATGCCCGAGCGTCGCCGCGTCCGGCACCAGGTCGGCCTTGGTGAGCACGATCACCGGCTGCGCGCCGGACTCCCAGGCCAGTGCTACGAAGCGTTCGACGCGGCCGAGGTCGAGTTCCACGGCGAGCGACACGGCCACCACGGCGTAGTCGATGTTGGCCGCGAGGATCTGCCCCTCGGAGCGCTGGGAGGAGGTGGAGCGTACGAAGGCGGTACGGCGCGGCAGATACGCCCGTACATAACGCGGGTTGCCCTCGGGTTCGACGGCGACCCAGTCGCCGGTGCACACGACCCGCATCGGATCGTGCGGCGTCACGAACGCGGTGTCCGCGCGCATGACCCCGTCGGTGGTGGCCACGTCGCACTGACCGCGGTCGACCCGGATGACGCGCCCGGCGATCAGTCCTTCAGAGTCGTACGGGGCGAACTCGTCCGCCCATGCGTCGTCCCAGCCGTAGGGAGCGAGCGCGGAGAAAGCAGAGGTGGAAGTCAAGGGAGACCCTTCACAAGGGCGGCCCCGGCACGCGCACTCGGGCGCGAAGGAAGAGGAAGGTCAGCCGGTGGCCACAGGGGTGGACTTGATGAACTCCTGGATGCGGGCAGCGCCCATCGCAGTGACAGCCATCACGGTCACACCTCCTCGAACACACTCGGCGAGCGCGGCGGCAGCGGGCCTCCGCACGAACATCCACACCGTAGCCGGGGCCCCCTCGGGCCCGTCAAGCGAATTAACTGACCGACGGGCTGCACCATCAGGTCGTCCACGTACGACGTTCCCGTCGACGTCGCCCGAATCCGCAGCGTCGCGGCCGTCGAGGGCGCTGACAGCTCCACCCGGTGCCATTCGCCCGCCGCCGTGTCGGTCTGCGCGGCGGTGGCGCCGCTCGGAGTCAGCCCGCCGTCGTGCAACTCCCGCCGTTCAGCGTGAAGTTGCCCGGAGCCGAGTTCCCGTCGTGCCAGGAGGCGAGGAAACCCACGGCGAAGGTGCCGCCCGCGGCGACGGACTTGTTGTAGTCGGCGGCGGTGGCGGTCACCCGGGAGTCGTGCTGGACGAAGGTGCCGTCCCACATCTGACTGACCCGCTGGCCGTCGTGGAAGGTCCAGGCGATCCGCCAGGAGTCGAGGGCCTTGACGGAGGTGACGGTGACGGTGGCCTGGAAGCCGTCCGGCCACTGGTTGACGATCTCGTACTTCACCTCGCAGGACGACGCGCTCCGGGTGGGGTCCGCGGACTGGTGCGTCGTGTGGGCGGGGGACGAGGACGTGCCCTGGGGTTCGGGGTCGGGGTTCGTCCCGGACCCGGTCGTCGAGTCCGCAGGTGCGGGCGGCGACACCAGCGAGCCGGCGGGGCGGGTGGTGGCCGACGGGGAGGAGACGCCGGGGTCCGCGACGGGCTGCCGGTCCGCCGAGTCGCCGCTCGCGGAGCTGCCCCCGCCGTTGGTGCCGTCGAAGGGCATCAGGGACACCGCCAGCGCCAGGGCCGACACGAGGACGGCCGCGAGCAGCAGCCCGGTCCGGCCGATCCGGGGCCGGGCCGTCGTGCCCTCGGCGATGCCCGTGTCCACGGTCGCGTCCGTGCGCCCGCCCGCGAGGCCCGCTTCGGCTGCCCGGCGCCGGCGCTCCAGGTACGCCAGGCCGCCCCAGCCGATCACCCCGCCCGCCAGCGCCACGGGCAGCCCGCTGCCGTTCAGCCGCAGACAGGCCGCCGCCTCCGCGCACCCCACGCACCGGGCGAGATGCCGGGAGAGGTCCTCGGGGGCCTCGGCGCCGGGTGAGCGGGTGACCGCGTCGAGGAGGCGGGCGTAGCTGCGGCAGTTGGCATCCATCGGCGTGTCGAGGTGGTTGCGATGGCACCGGTCCCTGAACAGCGCCCGCACCTGGGCGAGTTCCTCGGCGGCGGCGGCCGGATCGAGACCGAGCCGACGGGCCACGGCGGGAAGTGGGAGCGCCTCGACCTCGGCCAGCCACAGCAGCGCCGCGTCGGGTTCCTGCATGTCCCTGAGGCCGCGCAGGGCGAGCGGGCGGTGCAGCGGCGGACCGGTGTAGCGGTCGGCCTTCTCGGAGTTGAGCCACAGCCGCAGGTCGGGGTCGAGCCGGTGGCCGCGCCCGGCCGCCTCCCAGGCGGCGGCCGTGGACCGAACAGACGTCAGCAGCAAGGGAATCCGGGGCAGCCTGAGCGTCCTGCGGCCGGTGCTCCTCGTGCCCTCGGCGACCGCGCGCGCCTCCCGTATTCCGTGGGTGAACGCCTCGGTGGCCAGCTGGGTGGCCGCGGCGGAACCGGACGTGCACAGATCGGCGTACGACAGGACCGCGTCCCAGCACTCCGAGAACAGCGCGGCCTCGGCGGCGTCCTGAGGGGTCGGCAGGTCGGGCATGGGTGGCTCCTGCATCCGCTGCTTCCATGTGCGAAGTCATGCAATGCCCAACTCGCCGCTGTCCACAAGGGAGTTGGAGTCCGTCTCTCACGGACGGGGCCCGAGCCTTTCACGGTTTCAACACAACTGACAAGCGACGTATTCAAATGATGGGGCAAGCGGTTACCCCGCGCGGCGCGCCCGGGCCACGGCCGTGCGGGCTGCCGCCTCCGGACGTCTTCCGGGGTTGTACGGCAGAGAAACCGGAACGTATCAATTCCCGGCCGCGCGGCGCGGGTCACACCTGAGCCGCGCGGCCCGGATCACACCTGGGACGGCTCCTGCGCGGGAAGGCTGTCCATGAAGGAGCTGACGGAGAAGACCGCGTTGCCCGGTCCGGGCGGGCCGTATCCGGGCGGGGAGGAGAGCCCGAAGTCCTCCATCGTGGAGCGGTACGCCTCCAGAAGACGGATGTGGTACTCCAGCGGCGCGCCCTGCGGGTTGGCCTTGCCGAGCGGGGTCGTGGGCTCGGGGCACCAGGTGGTGAAGCGGGGCGTGATGCCGTGCGACATGAAGAAGCGCAGGCCCTCGGTCGTCGACGCGATCGCCTCGTCGACCGTCGTGAAGCCGAACGGCTCGGCCATCTCCACGCCCGCCACGAAGTTGGGGATGACATTGCGGGCGCCGAAGATCTCCGCCGAGTCGAGGATGCGCTGGTGCCATTCGTCGCGGCCGACGTAACGCTCCTTGCCGGGGCAGTACAGCTCGAACAGCCGGCGGTCCCACACCTCGTAGTTGGGGTGGTAGATCTGCACGCCGTAGTCCTTGAACCGCTGCACATCGTCGCGGGGCAGCGCCTGCGCGACGACCTTTCCGATCCACCGCCCCGGGAAGCGCTCCTCGATGGCCTTGGCGTAGTGCCCGTAGAAGTCGGCCTCGTCGCGGCCCGCGACCTTGGAGGTGATCGCGCCGCCGGTGAGGGTGTACGCGGTGGACGCCTTCGCGGTGTCGTACCGGTCGATGATCTCCAGCGCCTCGAGGACCTCCTCGACGTCCTTCACCCCGGTGTACGGGCGGCCCGCCGCCTTGTGCTGGCGCCAGTTGTGGTTGATGTCGCAGTACTGGCACTCCTCCTTGGCGCCGAAGTACTGGCAGACCCGGAAGACGGTGAGGTAGATCAGGTACCCCCACTGGATGGTGGGCGCCACCTCCATCACGGACTTCCCGTTCGAGAGCGTGTGCCGGTAGTACTCGGGCATCGGCGGCACTCCGACGTCGCAGATCCGCTTCCCGTCGAGGTAGAGCCCGAGCATGCCGTCCTCGTCGGCGGCCACGCGGTAGGGCGAGGACGGGTTGACGCGCACGGACACGACGGTGCGGCGCAGGTCGTACGGGCCACCGGTGAGGATGATCTCCTCGGGCGGACGCCTGAGCGCGGCCTCGCCCAGCTCGGGCAGGGTGCCGTGGTCGAAGGAGAAGATGAAGTACGACTTCGGCTTGACCTCACCGCTCTCGTTGTCGCTGAGGGCGGAGGCGTCGAAGGCCACTCCCCCGCGGAGCAGGTCCTCCTTGAAGACGGCTTCCCGCGGCACGTGCGGGAAGCGTTCCATCAGATCCTCAACCAGCGCGGTGCGGCTGCCCATACGTATCTCCTCCCGGCTCAGGCGTACGACTCCTCACGGTATGCCCCAGCCCGGAGGTCAGCCGTGCCGGGTCCCCTCGCGCCGGGCGACATGTGCCGGAGCGGTCGCGTCGGGCGGCAGCAGGGGGTCGGACTCGGGCGCTCCCCAGGTCGAGGTCAGCGGCAGGGTCCCGGCCCACAGGCCCAGCGCGGCGTCGGGCCCGTCGCCGTCGTCCGGGGCGCCGGTACGGATCTTCACGGAGGCCTCCTCGAGGGACAACCCGAGCAGGGTGGTCGCGGCCAGCTCCTTGCGGCTGGGCCGGCGCGCGTAGTCCCACTGACCGGGCGTGGCGTGTTCGGTGAGCCGCCGCAGCCCCTCCAGCTTCTCCTGCGGATCGGTGATCCCGCGCGGTACGCCATGGATCATCGCGCTGCGGTAGTTCACACCGTGTTCGAACACCGAGCGGGCCAGCACAAGCCCGTCGACGTGCGTGACGGTGACACACACGGGAGCGCCGGCCGCGAGACTTCGGCTGGCCACCGACCCGTGCAGGTACAGCTGCCGTTCGTCGCGCCCGTACACGGTCGGCACGACGAGTGGCCGCCCCTCGACGACCACCCCGAGGTGGCAGATGAACCCGGCGTCGAGGATCGCGTCCAGGTCCGCGCGGTCACGGCTGCCCTGCTCGCGGAGGCGGCGGTGGCGGGTGAGGTCGGTTTCGGGGAGAGGTCCGTACGTCATGGGCGCGAGACTATCGATATCGCACGCGAACTCGCCGCAAATTGACGAAATCAGTTGCACGTAAGCCATTACTCAACCGAATCCGCAGAGCGGCAACCTCCACCGTCTACAGTCACGCCCGTGACCACGACAGCCCTACCGCTCCACCACTCGGACCACCCGGGCGCACTGCCCGCCCTCCTCCTCGTCCACGGCTGGGGCGGCAACGGCGAGGACTGGAACCCCACGCTTCCGCACTGGCGACATCGGGTGATCGTCCCCGACCTGCGCGGCCACGGACGCTCACCGAAGCCCGCCGAGGGGTACGGCGCCCGGGACTTCGCCGGCGATCTGGCCGAGCTGCTGCGAGGGCTCGACACCGGGCCGGTGGTGGCCGTCGGGCACTCGATGGGCGGGCAGGCGGTGACGGCGCTCGCGGTGGAGCACCCCGAGCTCGTACGGGGGTTGGTGGTCGTCGATCCGGCGTACGGGGCGGATGAGGCGGAGGCCGTCCGGATTCCCGGCGAACAGGAGGAGCTGCGCGAGGAGGGCTCCGAGTGGGCGGCGCGCTTGGTGGCGGGGGCCTTCCGGGCGGGGGTGCGGGACGAACTCCGGGACCGGCAGCGCCGGTTGATGGCGGAGATGGACCCGGATGTGCTCGTCGAGTGCAGGGACGAGATGTATCTGACGCCGGACGCCTTCGGGCTGCGGCCCGCCACGGTGACCTACCTCGCTCGGCGCACGTGCCCCGTGCTGGGCGTGTATGCGACGCCGGGAGCGGCGGACTTCGAGCGCGGCACGCTCACCGGGCCTGCGTCACGGGCGGTCGTGTTCGAGGGGGCCGGGCATTTTCTGCACGAGGAGCGGCCGAGGGAGTTCGTGGAGCTGGTGGAGCACTGGGTGGCGGGGGCCGATGGGGAATCCGGTTGCTCCGTCTGAACGCCGCTGACAGAGTTCCGGCCGTGCTTACCTTCTCCGCGTATGACGGGACCAAGCTTGCCTACCACGAGGTCGGAGAGGGTTCTGCGGTGGTCTGCCTCCCCGGCGGACCGATGCAGGACACCGCGTACCTCGGCGACCTCGGCGGCCTTTCCGCACACCACCGGCTGATCATGCTGGACCCCCGGGGAACCGGCCGGTCGGCGACACCGCAGGACACGGCCTCCTACCGCTGCGACCGGCTGGTCGAGGACGTGGAGGCCCTGCGTGAGCACTTGGGCCTCGACCGGATGGATGTGCTCGCGCATTCCGCCGGCACGAACCTGGCCGTGCTGTACGCGCAGCACCACCCGGAACGCGTCGGCAGGCTCGCGCTGATCACGCCGAGCGTCTTCGCCGTCGGTATCACGGTCAGCGCGGACGTCCGGCGCGAGACGGCGCGGCTCCGCCGGGACGAGCCGTGGTTCCCTGGGGCGTTCGCGGCCCTGGAAGAGGTCGTCGCGGGCAGGGGAAACGCCGACTCCTTCCAGGCGATCGCCCCGTTCTGGTACGGCCGCTGGGACGCGGCGGCACGGGCTCATCGGGCGGCCGAGGACGGGCACAGGAACAACGAGGCCGCGGCCGTCTTCGCCGGTGAGGGCGCCTTCGACCCGGACACCACCCGCGCGGCGCTCGCACGGTTCACCTCGCCGGTCCTCCTGCTGGCCGGGGAGGTCGATCTCAACTCCCCGCCCCCCGCGGTCGCCGAGTTCGCCGAGCTGTTTCCGCACGCCGAGCCGGCCGTTCAGCCCGGCGCCGGGCACTTCCCGTGGCTCGACGACGCCGAACGGTTCACCGCGATGACGGCGGGGTTCCTCCGCTGAGCGACCCTGCTTCGGCCCCGCCCGCTCACGCGGCCCGTTCCAACTCGTCCGCCTCGATCCGAAACGCCAGCTCCCGGCCCGACAGCAGGCGTTCGACCTCGTCCACGACAGTGAGGCCGAGCCGGGCGACCTCATTGCCCTGGGAGCCCGCCAGGTGCGGCGTGATGAACGCGCCCGGGAGGTCGTAGAGCGGGGAGTCGGCGGGCAGCGGTTCGGGGTCGGTGACGTCGAGGATCGCGCTGATCCGGTCGGCGCGCAGCGCGTCGATGAGGGCGTCGTGGTCGACGAGCGCTCCGCGCGAGGTGTTGATGAGGACGGATCCGGCGCGCATCAGGGCGAGTTCGCGGCGGCCGATCATGTGCCGGGTCTCGGGAGTCTGCGGGGCGTGGAGGGTAACGATGTCACTGCCCCCGAGCAGGTCGTCGAGCGGCAGCAGGGGGACGCCGAGCGCGGCGGCGCCGGCCTCGTCGACGTACGGGTCGGCGAGGCTCACCCTGAGGTCGAAGGGGCGCAGCAGTTCGATGAGGCGCCGGCCGATGCGGGAGGCTCCCACGATGCCCACGCGGCGGCCGAAATTGCCGATGCCGGGGACGATCCGACCGTAGGGGAAGGCACGGTCGGTGCGCAGGCGGTCCCGGTACGTGAAGAGGTCCTTGCCCGCCAGCAGGATCATGGCGAGCGTGTACTCGGCCACGGGCAGCGCGTTGGCACCGGCCGCCGACGACACGACGAGCCCGCGTCCCCACACATCGGGCGAGGTGAAGCTCTTCACGGAGCCCGCGGCGTGCAGCACGGCGCGCAGCTTCGGGGCCGCGTCCAGGGTGGCGGTGTCGAGGGCGGGACAGCCCCAGCCGGTGATCAGGATCTCGGTCCCGGCGAGGGCGTCACGGACACCGGGATCTGTGAAGTCCTCGGCCACCCGAGAGGGATCGATTTCTACGAGCCCGCGCAGCCGGGCCAGCACCTCCGGAGGGAAGATCTGCGGCACGTTCTCGGCAGTCATGGCGAACATCGCCACGGGACGCTCGGGCAAGGAGGTGACCTTCCGGCTCGTGACTCCAGTGATAGCAACCGGTCTCTACGGTAGGTCGCGGCGCGTGAGAGGGTCAATGGAAGGGCCGGTCACCACACCCGGCCGACGAGGTAGTTTCCTCGGTGGCCGGGCATACCGGCCGTGGACGGCGACTTCCCGGGGAAGGACGACAGGGATGAGCGAGACCCTGACCAACTGGGCCGGCAACATCACATACACGGCCAAGGAGCTGCAACGCCCTCCCTCGCTCGACGCGCTCCGGGCGCTGGTCGCCGACAGCGCGCGCGTGCGGGTGCTGGGCAGCGGGCACTCGTTCAACGAGATCGCCGAGCCGGGCGACGACGGCGTACTGCTCTCGCTGACCGCGCTGCCGCCCGCCGTGGACATCGACACGAGTGCCCGTACGGTACGGGTCTCGGGCGGCGTCCGGTACGCGGAACTCGCCCGCGTCGTGCACGAGCACGGGTGGGCGCTGCACAACATGGCCTCCCTTCCGCACATCTCCGTGGCGGGGTCGGTCGCGACCGGCACGCACGGCTCGGGCGTCACCAACGGTTCGCTCGCCTCCGCCGTACGGGAGGTCGAGCTGGTCACCGGGGACGGCTCGACCGTGACGATCAGCCGGGGCGAGGCGCGCTTCGACGGTGCCGTGACCTCACTGGGAGCGCTCGGTGTCGTCACCGCCCTCACCCTCGACCTGGAGCCGGACTTCGAGGTTGCCCAGCATGTCTTCACCGAACTCCCCCTGGAGGGGCTGGACTTCGAAACAGTCGCGGGGGCCGCGTACAGCGTGAGTCTGTTCACCGACTGGGGTCGGCCGGGCTTTCGGCACGTGTGGCTCAAGCAGCGCACCGACCAGCCGCTGCCGGACTTCCCCTGGGCCGCCCCCGCGCGTGTGGCGATGCACCCGGTGCCGGGCATGCCCGCGGTCAACTGCACCGAACAGTTCGGCGTTCCGGGCCCCTGGCACGAGCGACTTCCCCATTTCCGGGCCGAGTTCACGCCGAGCAGCGGCGCCGAGCTGCAGTCCGAGTATCTGTTGCCGCGCCCTGAGGCCATGGCCGCGCTGCACGCCCTCGACGCGATCCGGGAGTCGATCGCGCCGGTGCTGCAGATCTGTGAGGTGCGTACCGTGGCCGCCGACCGCCAGTGGCTGAGCCCGGCGTACGGGCGGGACACCGTCGCCGTGCACTTCACCTGGGTGGCGGACACCGAGGCCGTCCTGCCGGTGGTCCGGCGCGTCGAGGAGGCGCTGGAGCCGTTCGATCCCCGGCCGCACTGGGGCAAGGTGTTCACACTGCGGTCGGCGGCGCTGCACGAACGCTATCCTCGGCTGCCTGAGTTCAGGGCGCTCGTCGACGCGCTCGACCCGGCGGGCACGTTCACCAACGCGTTCGTACGGGACTTTCTCCACCCCCTTTCTTAACCCCTTGTCGAAAGCCTCTCGCAGGCCATAGCCTTGCGCCGCGCCGGGGCCGAGAGGCCTCGCCATGGGCAGGAGGGACCGGGGGGCCACAGCTTCGGTGCTGTGACTTCCCGGGGGACAAACCCCCAGGCCCCCGGCCCGAGAAGCAGGGGCCGGCATGACCGGCGCCTGGGAGCGAGGGGAGTCCGATGAAGCGCGGCACGTCACGCGACATCCGCACCGCGAACCGCTATGAGGTGCTGCGCCAGATCATCGCCGAATCGCCTACCTCGCGACAGGAGTTGGCGGCTGCCACCGGGCTCAGCCTCGCCACGGTCGCCACGCTCGTCGGTGAGCTGCTCGACCTCAGGATGCTGACCGAGGTCGGGTTCGAGGACTCGGCGGGGGGCCGCCCCCGGGGCCTTGTGGCCGTCAACGCGTCGGGGGGCGCGTTGATCGGCGTCGACATCGCGGAGACCTACGTCCGCGTCGAGCTGTTCGATCTGGCGCTGAACGTGCTCGCCCGCGCCGACGAGGACATGCGCCCGGGCGAGAGCCGTCCGGAGCAGGTCGTCGGGCATGTCGCGGCGGCCGTCGGCTCGGTGGTCGCGCAGGCCGGCGTCGAGGGCGCGCGCGTCCTGGGCGTGGGCGTCAGCGTCCCCGGGCAGGTCGACCGGGAGAGCGGGGTCTCGGAGTACGCCCCGAACTGGGACTGGCACGACGTGCCCCTGCTCGACCTGCTCGCCGAGCACATCGCCTACCCCCTCCACCTCGACAATCCGCTGCGCGCCTGCGCGGTCGCCGAGCTGTGGTTCGGCGCGGCCCGGGGTCGCGGCGACGCCGTGGTCGTCAATCTGGGCACGGGCGTCGGCGCCGGGCTCGCCCTGGGTGGCGGGCTGCACCGCGGGGTCAGCAACAGCGCGGGCGAATGGGGCCATACGACACTGGTCCTGGACGGGCGGCTGTGCCACTGCGGTAATCAGGGCTGCGTGGAGACGTACGTCGGGGCGCCCGGCATCATGCTGAATCTTCGGGAGTTGAGCCCCCGGAGCCCCCTGCTGCATCCCGAGGACCAGACCGCCACGATCAACGCGCTCGCCGAGGGCGTCGCCGCGCAGGATCCGGTGGCGGTGAAGGTCGTACGCGACACGGCTCGTTACCTCGGTGCCGGCATCTCCGACCTGGTCAACCTCCTCAACCCCGAGGTGGTGGTGCTCAGCAGCTGGGTTGCGGCCGCGCTCGGGGAGCCGCTGCTGAGCGAGGTGCGCGAGGCCGTCGCCCGACACGCGCTGAAGCGGCCGTTCGCGGCCACCGAGATCGTCCTCTCCCCCATTCCGACCGACCCGGTCTGCCTCGGAGCCGCGACGTTCGCCCTGGAGGGCGCGCTGCAGTCGGTCGGCCAGCCCCGCAGAAAGCAAGCACAGCCCGTCAAGCGCACCGCCCCCGCAAGGAGTCGTACCGCACCGCCTTCATGACGACGGAAGGGATGCACCGTGACGCTCACCCACAGATCGGCCCTCGCGGCAGCCGCAGCCGCGCCGGCTGCCACCGGGCCCCTGACAACCGCCCCACCCACCCCACCCGCCCCACCCGCCCCACCCGCCTCAGCCGCCGGCCCCGCGATCGCCGCGGTCTCCCCAGCCCCGGGTTGCCAAGCTGCTGTGATCCGCCAAGGGCCTGGACCTCAGCGCCTACCGTTACGACCTTGGCGGTGCCGGCACCGCGGTCACCACCCCCGCCCACGCCCCGTGGACTTCCGCACGCCGACGGGTGCCTGACGCGCGAGTAAGGGCCTGGTGGCGGCCCCTTGCGCGGGCGGTCCTGACCAGCGATGGCAGACGAAGGCCGACGGGCGGATCGGCAGTGAGGTGTCCGGGACATGCCTGGACGTCAGCGGTCAGGCGCGCGCTGATGGAAGCCGAGTGACCCTCTACACCTGCACCCCCGGATCCAACGAGGTCTGGTCCAAGCACTGGCGATTTCCGTGGTGTTGGGGGTTGCGGACCGGTGATTCGGCGGCCCGTGAGCCCGTCACGTCCGGCATCCCGAACGCCGCGCAACGCTTCGAACAGGCTTCGTCCAACCCCTTGCCGAAGCCTTAGGCGAAGGTTAACGTCCGGCACCGCACAGCGCATTCGAGCCGCAGCCGTATTCGAGACAAGGACGTCACCATGTCGGCAATGAGCAGCAACTGGGACCGCCGCTCCATACTGCGGGCCGCCGCCGGCCTCGCCGCCCTCGGCCCGCTGGCCGCGTGCGGGGGCAACAACGGCCGCGGGGGAGGCAGCGGTTCGGGCAAGACGCTCGTCCAGTACTTCCACGCGTACGGGGAGGCCGGCACCGAGCAGGCCATCAAGCGGTACGCGAAGGCCTACGACAAGGCGAACGTGACCACGCAGTGGATCACCGGCTCCGACTTCGAATCCAAGCTCTTCGCCTCGCTGCTCACCAAGAACGCGCCCGACCTGTTCGAGTTCCACCCGCAGATCCAGCTCGTCAAGAGCGGCCAGGTGGCGGATCTGAGCGACATCATCAATCCGGTCAAGGACGACTTCAACCCGGCCGACATCGCCTCGCACACGGTCGACGGCAAGATATACGGCGTCCGGATGATCGACGACCCACAGTTCTTCTTCTACCGCCCCTCGCTGCTGGAGAAGGCGAAGGTCAAGGTGCCGACCACGCTCGACGAGCTGATCGAGGCCGCCGCAAAGCTCACCACCGGCAAGGTCAAGGGCCTGTTCCTCGGCAACGACCTGCACGCGGTCATCAACCCGCTGATCTGGTCGGCCGGCGCCGACACCCTGGATGCCAAGAACCAGATCGCGTACCACACCGAGGGAGTCAAGGAAGGTCTGAAGAAGATGCGCAAGCTCTTCACCAGCGGGGACCTGCTCCTGGACGCCCCGGCCGACTACTGGGACCCTTCGGCGATCAACCAGGGCCTGTGTGCCATCCAGTTCTGCGGCATGTGGGCCATGCCGCAGATGCAGAAGGCGCTCGGCGACGACATCGGCGTCTTCGCCTTCCCGAAGGTCACCGACGCCGGCAAGCCCTCCGTCTACAACGGCGGCTGGTCGGTGTTCGTCAACGCCAAGGGCGAGAACGTCGACCTGGCCAAGGAGTACGTGAAGTGGCTCTGGATCGACCAGAAGAAGTACCAGGAGGACTGGTCGCTGTCGTACGGCTTCCACATCCCACCACGCGCCTCGCTCGCCACGTCCGCCACCAAGCTCAAGTCGGGCCTGCCCGCCGAGGGCGTCAAGCTGTTCAACGAGTACGGGCACTTCGACAACATCGGCTGGACCCAGTCCATGATCACCGCGCTCGAGGACGTCTTCGCCAACTCCGTCCGCAAGAACGGGGACCCGGAGGCCGCTCTCGACAAGGCCGACACGACCGTCAACCGCGAGCTCAAGAAGCTCTTCGGATAGACCGACGGACGGGTTACGACATGTCGACCACCACCACCCGCGGTGTCACGCGTCCCGCCCCGGCCAAGGCCTCCCGGGCCCGGCCGCGGCGCGGGCTGCGCGGCAGCAGCACCTTCAACTTCTGGCTCTTCACCGGCCCGTTCCTCATCGGCCTGCTGGTCTTCGTCTACATCCCGATCGTCTGGAGCCTCTGGCTGAGCTTCTTCGAGGCGCGCTTCACGGTCACGCCCGACAAGTTCGTCGGCTTCGACAACTACCGGCAGATGCTGCAGAACAGCAACTTCACCGGCGCCCTTGTCACCTTCACCGTCTTCGCCGCCATCATCGTGCCGGTGACCTGGGCATTCTCACTCGGCCTCGCCCTGATGGTGAACCGGCTGAGCTTCATGCGGGCGTTCTTCCGGTCCGTCTTCTTCCTGCCGACCGCGTGCAGCTATGTCGCCGCCTCGCTGATCTGGAAGATGTCCATCTTCAGCGGAGTCCGCTTCGGCCTCATGAACACGGTCCTCGGCTGGTTCGGGATCGACAACATCGCCTGGCTGGCCAACCCCGATCCGCCCTGGTACTGGCTGGTCATCGTCTCCGCGCGGCTGTGGCTGCAGGCCGGCTTCTACATGATCCTGTTCCTCGCGGCGCTGCAGAACATCCCGCCCGAGCTGTACGAGGCCGCCGCCATCGACGGCGCCAAGCCCGGCTGGCAGACCTTCCGTCACATCACCCTGCCGCAGCTGCGCGCCACCTCGACGGCCGTGATCCTGCTGCTCCTTGTCGCCGCGTACCAGGCGTTCGACGAGTTCTACAACCTCCTGTCGAAGACCACCTGGGGCCGTCCTCCGCTCGTCGAGCTGTACTACACGGCGCTGGGCCAGGCCCAGGACTACGGCGCGGGCAGTGCGGGCGCGGTCATCCTCACCCTGCTGATCTGCGTGGTGACCCTGCTCCAGGGCAAGTTGATGGGATTCGGACGGGGGGAGGCCAAGTGAGCACCGTCATGGACGGCCGCAAGAGTGACACCGTGCTCCCGAGGAAGCGCGGGCGCAGGCGCGATCGGCGCGGCGTCATCGGCAACACCGGCCTCTACCTCGCCACCGGGATCGCCACCCTGCTCTTCCTCGTCCCCTTCTATCTGCTCATCCGCAACTCCCTGTCGACCGATGCCGAAATCACGGGCGAGAACTGGAAGTTCTTCCCCACTCACCTCCAGTGGGGCAACATCAGCGAGCTGTTCGACGACCCCACGGTCCCCTTCGCCCGGTCCCTGTGGAACTCCGCCGTCGTCGGCGTGCTGCACACGCTCGGCACGCTGCTGGTCTGTTCGCTCGCCGGATACGGCCTCGCCCGCATCCCCTACAAACACGCCAACAAGATCTTCTACGCGGTCCTGGTGACCCTGATGGTCCCCGCCGCCGTCACCTTCGTGCCGAGCTTCGTGCTGGTCTCCTCGCTGGGCTGGGTCGACAGTCTGCGCGGCCTCATCGTCCCGGGGCTGTTCAGCGGTTTCACCTGCTTCCTGTTCCGGCAGTACTTCTTGGGGTTTCCCAAGGAGCTGGAGGAGGCGGCGCGAGTGGACGGACTCGGCTACTGGGGCGCGTACTGGCGCATCGTCGTGCCCAACTCGCTGAACTTCTTCGCCGCGCTCGCGACCATCACGTTCATCAGCGGCTGGAACGCCTTCCTGTGGCCGCTGGTCATCGGCCAGGACCCGCAGGCGTGGACGGTCCAGGTCGCGCTCTCCTCGTACATGACGAACCAGACCGTCAACTTCCATCTGATCTTCATGGCCACCGCCATTTCCATCCTGCCCCTGGTGTTCGTGTTCCTCTTCCTCCAGCGGTGGCTGGTCCAGGGGATCGCACAGACCGGCATCAAGGGCTGATCTAGGAGACCGATGTCTTTCCGCACTCCTGCCGCCACTGATTACGTCGAGGACGTCTCCCCCGGCAGCGGCGCACTGCCGCCGCGTGCCTGGTACGCGTCCTCGGACGCCAAGTCCCTGTCGCTGAACGGCAGTTGGCGCTTGCGTCTGTCACCCACCGCCGACGCCGAGGACGACTCCTTCGCCGCGGAGGGGTTCGATGCCGGGGACTGGGCCGACATCACGGTTCCCGGCCACTGGGTGCTGCAGGGTCATGGCTCGCCGATCTACACCAACCACCTCTACCCGTTCCCGGTCGACCCGCCGCGCGTGCCGACCGAGAACCCGACCGGTGACCATCTGCGCCTCTTCGACCTGCCGTCCGACTGGCCCTCGGACGGCGGCACGGTGCTGCGCTTCGACGGGGTCGAGTCCTGCGCGCGCGTCTGGCTGAACGGCACGGACATCGGCGAGTTCAAGGGCTCGCGGCTGCCGCACGAGTTCGCGGTCGGGCATCTGCTCAAGCCGGGCGGCAATGTGCTCGCGGTCCGTGTGCACCAGTGGTCGGCGGGCTCGTACCTGGAAGACCAGGACCAGTGGTGGCTGCCGGGCATCTTCCGCGACGTCACCCTGCTGCACCGCCCGGTGGGCAGCGCGCTCGACTTCTTCGTGCACGCCTCGTACGACCACCTCACCGAAACGGGCACCCTGCGCGTCGACTCCGACGTCGACGGCCGGGTCTCACTGCCCGCCCTGGACATCGATGTCGCCACCGGCGCGTCGGTGACCGTGCCGGTGCGGCCGTGGACGGCCGAGACACCCCGGCTGTACGACGGTGAACTGGTCACCGAGGGCGAGCGGGTCCCGCTGCGCGTCGGCTTCCGTACCGTCGCCCTCGAAGACGGCCTGATCAAGGTCAACGGCAGGGCGATCCTCTTCAAGGGCGTCAACCGCCACGAATGGCACCCGGTGAAGGGCCGCGCCCTCGACATGGAGACCATGCGCGAGGACGTGCTGCTGATGAAGCGGCACAACATCAACGCCGTCCGCACCTCGCACTACCCGCCGCACCCCGCCTTCCTCGACCTGTGCGACGAGTACGGCCTGTGGGTCATCGACGAGTGCGACCTGGAGACCCACGGCTTCACCGAACAGGCCTGGCGCGACAACCCCGTCGACGACGACCGCTGGACCCCGGCGCTGCTCGACCGCGCCGCGCGGATGGTCGAACGGGACAAGAACCACCCGTCCGTCGTCATCTGGTCCCTCGGCAACGAGGCCGGCACCGGACGCGGGCTCACCGCCATGGCCGAGTGGATCCGCGGCCGGGACGACTCACGGCTCATCCACTACGAAGGTGACCTCAACTGCCGTGACACGGACGTGTATGCGCGGATGTACGCCGACCACGCCGAGGTCGAGACGATCGGCAGGGGCCTGGACGGCGGCGCACTGAAGCGGCGCCAACTCCCCTTCATCCTCTGCGAATACGGGCATGCCATGGGCAACGGCCCCGGCGGGATCGCCGACTACCAGCGCCTCTTCGAGTCGTACGACCGTATCCAGGGCGGCTTCATCTGGGAGTGGATCGACCACGGCATCGCGGACGAGCGGTACGGGTTCGCGTACGGCGGCGACTTCGGTGAGGAGCTGCATGACGGGAACTTCGTCTGCGACGGACTGCTCTTCCCCGACCGGACACCCTCCCCGGGCCTCGTCGAGTACAAGAAGGTGATCGAACCGGTTCGGATCGAGGGTGACGGCTCGGACGGCACCGTGCGCGTCACGAACGCGTACGACTTCGCCGACCTCTCCGCGCTCGCCTTCGAGTGGTCCTACCAGGTCGACGGCGAGACAGTCGAGGCGGGCGCGCTGTCGGTGCCCGCGCTCGGACCGGGCGAGTCGGCGGACGTGAAGCTGCCGACGCCGTCCGCGGACGGGCGGGGGGCCGAGACGCGGTGGACGGTACGGGCGACGCTGGCCGCGGAGACCGCGTGGGGCCCGCGAGGCCATCAGGTCGCCTGGGCTCAATTTCCGGCAGGTGAAAGGGCGTTGGCGCCTCTTGCCCAGTCCGACGCTCCCGTGCTCGGCGACCGGATCATCACCCTCGGCCCGGCCGCCTTCGACGCCCGCAGCGGCGCCCTGAAGACGATCGGCGGGGTCGACGTGACCGGTCTGCGGCTGGACGTGTGGCGTGCCCCGACCGACAACGACAACGGCGCGCACTGGCAGAACGACCTGCGCTACGGCCCGCTCTGGCGCAAGCTGGGCCTGCACCGCATGCGACACCGCCTGGACGCCGTGGAGTTGGGCGACGACGCCTTGACCGTACGGACCCGGGTGGCGCCCGCCGCCTGGGAAGTGGGCCTGCGCACGGTGTACCGGTGGACGTCCGACGGGACGCGGCTCCGGTTGACCGTGTCCGTGGCGCCGGAGGGCGACTGGACGCTGCTCTTGCCGCGGCTCGGGATCCGTCTGGGGCTTTCGGGCTCGGCGGACGGTGTGAAGTGGTTCGGCGGGGGTCCCGGAGAGGGGTACCCGGACACCAAGTCGGCCTCCGTGATCGGGCGTTGGGCGTCGACGGTCGACGCGCTGCAGACGCCGTACGTGCGTCCGCAGGAGAACGGCGCCCGGGCCGACGTCCGCTGGGCGGAACTCGGTGGACTGCGTGTCGAGGGTGATCCGTCCTTCTGGTTCACCGCGCGCCGCTGGACGACCGAGCAGCTCGACGCCGCCGAGCATCTGACGGATCTGACGCCCGGCGACACGGTCTGGGTCAACCTCGACCACGGCCAGCAGGGCATCGGCTCGCAGTCGTGCGGACCCGGCGCCCTGCCTCAGTACCAACTGCGTGCAGCGCCCGCGGAGTTCTCGTTCGTCTTCTCGGAGATTCGGGACTGACACCCCTCACGCGCACCGCGGCCGGCCGGCTCTTCAGCCGTCAGGCCGCGGTCGCGTCCTGCGTCGCCTTCGTCCTCATCGGCATGCCTGCTGGCGGGCCCGGCCGTGGGCCTGCTCGCGCAGGCGACGAGTCTTCGTCCGGCGCTGGTGGCGCTGAGCGTGGCGAGCCTGTGCGCCGCGCTCCTCGCCGGGCGCGTGGCGACGTACGACGACGGGGCCCGCCCCGGTCGCCAATGACCGGTCCGGGCCCCGACAGCCAGTGGTCGCGGGCCCCTTACGGGCAGCTGATTCGCGTGTCCCCCGCGTCCGTCGTACAGGTGTCCGTGCCGGAGCCGCCGTTGGCGGTGTCGTTGCCGGAGACGTTGTCGACGGTGTTGAGCTGGTCGTTGCCGTAGTAGCCGATCAGGTTGTCATTGCCGGGGCCGCCGATCAGGGTGTCGTCTCCGTAGCCGCCGTCGAGGCGGTCGTTGCCGTAGCCGCCGTACACGGTGTCGTTGTTGTAGCTCGCGTTGACGGTGTCGTCGCCGCCGAGGCCGCAGATCACGTCGTTGCCGTAGCCGCCGTTCAAGGTGTCGTTGCCGCTGGTGCCGATGAGCGTGCAACTCCTCGCAGAGGGTGTGCCGTTGAACGAAACCGGCTCCCAATCTCACTTCGTGGTCGGGCAGGTCCCGGCCACGCTCCCGGGCACCTTCAGCGGCTGCGGCGCCGGCCTCCCGTGCGACGGGAACTACGCGGCGAAGCCGGCCTGCACGAGGCTGTCGAACGGCCTCAACCCGAACGCCTGGGACGACGGCGCGCCCCGGCGCGCGGCCACCGCTGTGGGATGCCGAAGACCACGATTCCCCGCCGTGCGCGCGGGATTGGCCACCCCCGCCCGGACGCACAGGCGGGCACCGGCGACCGCCGGGAATCGGAGACGGGCCGGGCGCGAGGTGGAGCCTCGTGAACCCCGTCACGCTCCTGGCTTGGTCGTTGGGGAGCAACGTCGGCTGGAACCTCAGCACAGTTCCAGCCGACTGCCCTCGACCGACCACCCGCTGCACTTAGTGGTCCGCGCAGCAGGGCGTGGGCTCCGGCTCCTCGAACGGGACCAGCGTCCCGCCCGCGGCCGGCATCGTCGTCAGGACCAGTTGCCCCTCGCGCCACTCCGGGCGTACGTGATCGCGTGTGACGATCCGCCGCTCCGGCTCGGGACCGTCGGGTGCGCCGAGTACGGCGACCCGGTCCACCGCGGACACGGCCAGCAGCCGGGCGACGGTCACCGTGCCGGTGAGGGCCTCGGACCCGGGGTAGAGGACGGCGCGGCCACCGGTGCGCGCGGCATGCTCGGCGGCGGCCTGGGCGGCGCCCGCCGCGAGCTCGGTGGGCCCGTGCCGTTCGCCACCGAGGGCGGCACCGAACTCCCGCTCCGCGAGCCGCCGCAAGGCCGCGCGGGCGGCACGCTCCGACGGCACGGCGAAGGACAGCGCCGTGTGCGGCCGCCCCCCGTCCCGTACGTGGTGCGTGCAGCCCAGCACGTCTTCGGTCACGCCGAGTTCGACAGCCAGCGCGCGCAGCAGGTGGTCCGCCGCCTGAGCGGCTCCCAAGAGGCCGGTGTCGACTCCGACGACGTACCCGTACCGCTCGGTCACGACGGCAGGACCCACACCGGGTTGGAGTAGAACCACAGGTCCTTCCACGGGTCCGCGTCGCCGACGACGTCCACGGCCGGGCCCGCCGGGTCGACCGCCGCGCCCATCAGGCCGACGGCGGAGCGGTTGCCGTCGGTGCCGCGCAGGCGGACGTACACCGGGCGGTCGACCGAGCCGAGGTCGTACGTGAGCCGGACGGTGCCGGTGGACTTGTTCACCTCGTACGACTGGACGACCTTCGCGGTGGGAGCGGTGAACGTGTCCTGGTCCGAGACGGCGCCCGTCACTTCGCCCTGGATGACGTCGACGCGCGCCAACTTCGGGACGAATCCGGCCCAGTTGGGTCCACCTGCCAGTCCCAGGTCCACCGTCAGCGTGACCGGGGTGCCCTTCTTCACGTGCAGCGCACCTCCGAGGGTGGCCCAGCGGCTGCCGCCCGCCACCCGCGCGTCGAGACCGCTGAGGAGCTGCCCGTGGTCGACCCACACGCGTCCGGCGCGGATGCCGTCCATCACGGCCGCGTACGAGAATCCGTCGGCGCCCACGTGCGTACGGCTGTACTGGCCGGGCCAGTAGTCGCCCTGGGCGAGGTCGACCTTGCCGCCGTAAATCGGGTCGGTGTGCTTGCCGTTGGCGGTGAAGTCGCTGTCCGGACCACCGCGTACGGCGGTGTCCGTGTACACCTGGTGGGAGTCGGAGTTGGCGGTGATCCACCACGGCTTGCCCTCGGCGAGGAGGCTGTCCCACAGGCCACCGACCGTGGCGGTCATCCAGTCGAAGCCGCCCCAGGTGCGGTAGCTCTCCAGCGGGTACCCGGCGAAGGAGTTGGCGCTCGGGCTGTTGTCGTAGATGCCACGGGCCCGCCCCATGCCGAGCGGCGCGGCGATACCGGCGGCCTGGTGGCCGGGAGCGCCCTCGAAGCCGATGGCGATCTGGCGGCCGGGGGCGGTCGCGTCGCGCCAGCCGCGGATCTCGTGCGGTGAGTCGACGCCGCGCCTCGCGGGGTGGTTGGCGAGCATCAGGGCGTCCTTGACCTTGCGCCGTTCGACCTGCTCGGCAAGGAAGTTGAGGCCCGCGACGGCGAGCGCCTCGTTGGCGGGCGTCGAGTCGGAGGCGCCCTTCACGCTGCCGTCGTAGTCGGTCTCGAACTGCTTGAGGACCGCGACCTCGTTCTTGCCGGGGTGGACGAAGACCGTGCCGTGCTCGGCAGCCGGGATGTTCCATTCCAGGCCCTGGAAGACGAGTGTGCCCTCGTACGCGTCCCGCGCCTCCTGGATGTCCGGGTTGACCTTCTCCACCCCGATCTTTGCGTGTGTCTCGCTGCCGTGGTCGGTGATGACCATCCAGTCCAGGCCGTGTCTGGCGCCCTGCCGCACTTGGTCGCCGACGCGGTACTTGCCGTCGCTGCTGTACTGGGTGTGGATGTGGTGGTCGCCCGCCAGCCAGAGGAAGCCGTTCTGCTTCCGACTGCCCGTGGAGGCGTAAGCCGCAGTGGCGGCCCCCTGCGCGAGGACACTGCCGGCGGCCAGGCCCGCACCGAGCAGACCGGCACGGCGCAGCAGCGAGCGGCGCGACTGCTGGTCGGGGGTGAGGGCCTCGTCGGGCACGGAGGTGTCGAACGCGGCGGGCAGCGGGGCGCCCGTGTCCTCGTGGTGGTGATGGTGGTGATGATGCCCGTCGTGTCCGTGCGTGTGCCCCATGACCGCCTCCTGAGTGCCGCGCCACCCCATCGGACGCGTGTCAGGAGGAGATTCGATGCGAAACATGAACAGTGAACGGCCTACGCGTGATCACCGTGCGACCTGGGCAGGGCAACTGGCCCTGTCTGCCCGCGCGTTGGCCGTCCGACCGCCCGATGCGTCCCGACTTCCGCCCAGACGAACCTTGTACGGCGCAACCTGTGCACACTAGGTTGTAGCCTAGGCGCCCTAGGTTCAGCCGAGCAGCAGGTGGTGGACATGGCCCGTGCCGGACTCACGACCGATCGTGTCGTGGAGGCCGCGGCCGATCTCGCGGACGAGGTCGGCTTCGAGAACGTCACCGTGTCCGCGCTGGCGCGGCGGTTCGGGGTGAAGGACGCCAGCCTGTACTCGCACGTCAAGAACGTGCAGGACCTGCGGTCCCGGATGGCGCTGCTCGCGTCCGGCGAGATGATCGACCGGATCGCCGACGCCGTGGCCGGACGGGCCGGCAAGGACGCGCTGTTCGCGTTCGCGGACGCCTATCGCGCGTACGCGCTGGAGCGGCCCGGGCGCTACCGGGCCACGCACACCCAGCTCGACCCGGCGCTCGTCGCCGAGTCCGCCGCCTACCGGCGCACCGCCGAGGTCACCTACGGCATGCTCCGCGCGTACGGGCTGTCCGAACCCGATCTCACCGACGCCGTACGCCTGTTGCGCAGCACCTTCCACGGCTACTGCACCCTCGAAGCCATCGGCGGGTTCGGCGCCCCCCGTGACGTACGGGCGTCCTGGAAGCGCGCGTTGGACGCCCTTCATGTGGCGCTGGAGCACTGGCCGAGAACGACGCACGACCATGCGTGAATTCCAGCGGGCCGGTGCTGCCGTCAGCCCAGTGGAGTAGTCACCGGATTGCTCAGGTGCTGATAGATCACCGAGCTGCGGAAGGTGACGATCTCGCGTCGCTTGCTGAAGCGGTCGAGGAGGAAGGAGTGGAGCTGGTCGACGTCCGGTACGGCGACGTGCACGAGGAAGTCCTCGCTGCCCGCGACGACGAACACCGAGAGGACTTCCGGGAGTTCGGCGGCGTACCGCTTGAAGCCCTCGATCACCTCGCGGCTCAATGGCCGCACCTGCACGGAGAGCAGCGCCTGCACCGGGCGGTTGAGTGCGCGCAGGTCGACGGCCGCGTGGTAGCCGGTGATCACCCCGCGGTTGCGCAGCGCCCGTACCCGTTCCAGACAGGTCGACGGCGCGATGCCCAGCTTGCGGGCCAGCTCCCGGTTGGTCTGCCGCGCATCACGCTGGAGGTGCTCCACGATCGCCGAATCAAGTTCATCCATGGCCGCCATTCTGCCGACTGTGACGAATTGAATTCGGTGTATCGCCCGGTGATCGCTCGCTGTGTCTACCTTCGGCCCAGGATTCCGAACAGTCGACGGGGAGCCGTGGTGACGAACGTACGAACGGGGCTGGGCCTGCGTACCGGCACCGCCCTGTGCATGGGAGCCGTCCTGGGGCCCGGCGTGCTCGCCCTGCCCTCCGCTGCCGCCGCCGCGGCCGGGCCCGCGTCGGTCCTGGCCTGGGCCGGGCTGATCGCGCTGAGCCTGCCGGTCGCCCTGGTGTTCGCGGCGCTCGGCGCCCGCCAGCCGGACGGCGGCGGCGTCTCGGCGTTCGTCCGCCGGGCCTTCGGGGCACGCGCCGCCGCGCCCGTCGGCTGGTGGTTCTACTGGGCCGTCCCGCTCGGTGTGCCCGCCGCGGCACTGATCGGCGGCGAGTACGTGTCCGCGGCGGCGGGTTGGGACGGCGGGACCGCACCGGTGGTGGCCGCGCTGGTGGTGGCCGCCGCGGTGGGCGCCAATCTGATGGGGCTGCGCGTGTCGGGACGCGTCCAACTGCTCATGGCGCTCCTGCTCGCCCTGCTCCTGTGCCTGACGGTGGCGGTGAGCGCGGCCCACCTGCGGACCGCGCACTTCACGCCCTTCCTCCCGCACGGCTGGCCCTCGGTCGGCAGCGCGGCGAGCGTGCTGTTCTTCGCCTTCGCGGGGTGGGAGGCGATCACCCATCTGTCCGGCGAGTTCGCGGCGCCGGAACGCGATCTGCCCCGTGTGACCCTGCTGGCCTGGGCTGTTGTCTCCTGCCTCTACCTCGGCCTCGCCGTGGTGACCATCGGCGTCCTGGGCACCCGGGCCGGTGCCACGTCGACACCGCTCACCCTCGTCCTGGAGCGTGGCATCGGCTCGTACGGCCGTGGCGTGGCCGCGGGGGCGGCGGTACTGCTGACCTTCGGTGCCGTCAACGCGTATCTGGCGGGCGGTGCGCGGCTGGGGGCGGCGCTCGCCGGTGATCCGGGGCCGGTGACGGTGCGGCGGAGTCTGCTGCTGCTCGCGGGGGCGTGCGCGGCCGTACTGCTCGCCGCCGCGCCCGGCCTGGTCGGCCTGGAGGTGCTGCTCCGGGCGACCTCGGCCTGTCTCGCCGCCGTCACGCTGGCCGGGATGCTCGCCGCGGTGGTGCTCCTCCCGCGGCGGAGTCTGCTGCGTCGCGGCGCGGTCGTGGGCAGTGCGCTGGTCGCCGTCGTGCTGGCCTTCTGCGGGGTGTACCTGGTCGTTCCGCTGGTGCTAGGGCTGGGGGCTCTGTGCGCTGAGCGCCTGCACGTCGTCGTACGTCGGCGTGTTGCCCCCGGACGGCCGTCCGTCCCGGATGTCGGCCACCGTGTCCAGGACCGCGCCGAGCGCGCGGCGGTAGAGGAGCGAGCCGAGGCTGACCCTGCGTACGCCGAGGTCGCCGAGGTGCGCGACGGTCGGCCCCGCGGGTGAGTAGAGGATGTTGAGCGGGACGTCGAGGGTCTTCAGCAGAGCGGAGATCCGGGCCGGGTCGGTGAGGCCGGGGACGAACACACCGTCGGCGCCCGCCTGTTGGTAGGCGTCGAGGCGGCGGACGGTCTCCCGCTCGTCTCCGTCGCCGAGCCAGTGGGTGTCGGTCCGGGCGTTGACGAAGAGGTCCGGTACGGCCGACTTCACGGCGGCGATCTTCGCGGCGTGCAGCTCGGCGGAGCCGAGGCCGTCCTCCAGGTTGATGCCGACGGCTCCGGCGTCGGCCAGCTCGCGCGCCCACTCGGCAACTTCGTGCGGATCTTGGCTGAAGCCGTCCTCCGCGTCGACGGACAGGAGGTAGAGACCTGTGCCGAGCCGCCGGACCAGGCTCAGTGTCAGGTCCCTGGTCGCCGCCTCGCCGTCCGGCAGACCCGCGGCGGCCGCCACGCCCAGGCTCGTCGTGCCGATCGCCTTGAACCCTTGGGCGGCGAGAAGCGCCGCGGAGGCATGGTCCCAGGCGTTGGGCAGGAGGAGGGGTGTCTCGGTGTGATGCAGTGCGGCGAATTCTCGCGTGCTCATGCGAGCCTCCCGACGGCGTCGGCGTAGTACGTCGATCCTTGCAGGTGCAGGGCCAGTTCCCGAAACGTCCACCCCTCCCCCGGAGAGTCGTCGAGCTGCTCCTCGGTGAGCGCGCCGAGCCGGTTCGCCCAGGTCCGGGCGAGCCGGGTGAGACGGCTACGCGCCTCGTCGAGGTCCTCCCGCGTGAACGGCGCGAGATCCGCCTGCGTGGTGATCGCCGACGCGTGCCAGTGGTCGGGCACCGGCTGCTCGCCCACCATCCGGGCCTCCAACCCGGCCAAGTGGTCGATCAGATGGTCGGCGACGCGACGGATCGCCTTGTGCGGGGTGTGGACGCGGTCGTCGACGTGGAAGGGATTGCCGTCCCAGGCGGTCCAGGTTGCCGCCAGGTCGAGGACATGGTCCACCATGGCGACGACGGCCGCGTCCGGGCGTCCCTGCGAGGAGTCGTTCATAGCCGCAACGCTAGGCGCGCAACACTTCGGCGCCCGCCGAAACGTCTCCGACGGCAACCCCGGCAGCTGAGGCGTCTCCGACGGCAACCCCGGCGGCTGAAGCGTCCTCGGCGGCAACCGCCGGCCGGCCGCAGTGTCACCGACGACCGGCTCCTGTTCTCCTAGGAGTCCCTGAAGCACGCCAAGTGCGGGGACGGCACCTGCACCGGCACCTTCGCGGGCACGCATCTGCGTCTCATCTACTGGAACGGTGCATTCCAGAGCGCGGACATGGTCGTCCAGGCCTACATCTCCGGTGACATCGCCGCTCTCCCGGACGGCTCTTTGACCTGGGCCTACGCCCCTGTCAGCCCGTCCTGCACCAGCGCGCTCACAGGGGCCTCACCGACCACGACGACGCTGCGGATCGCCCGTCTGACGCACTGAACAGGAAGCGCGCCGCCGGACCCGACGCCCAGCTCACGCTCAGCTCGTACGCTCCCTCCACCTTCACGGACACCAGCTCCTTGAGGGGAAGGGGGTCCGGTTCGGCGGTGAGTCGGGCCAGGGCGACGAAGAGGCCGGCGCCATCGCCTGTCACCTCCGTCGAGCCCAATGGCCCGTGCACCGGGAGGAGTTCGGAGCGTACGTGGTCACTCGCCGCCCAGCCCGTGACGCGCACCGGTGTCCCGGGTGCCGCTCCCGCCACCAGATGAGCGCGCACCTCCACCGCGCCCCGCGCGACGACGAGGCTGGTGACGTGAATGCCCGCGGCCACCGTGTGGCGGGAGGCCACCCATCCCTCGCCCGCACCGAGCGGCTCGATGTCGGTGCGGCCGGCGTCGTCACCCACGATCACGCTGTTGTCGTACGACTCCGACGGCCACGTCACCGTCGAGTAGGCGAGCCGTGTGTAGTACGGGTCGTAGCGGGCGTCCTCGCTGCCGTGGTTGTGGAGGCGGACCAGTCCGTCCGAACGGGTCGACTGCAGGAGCCAGTTGGGCGGGCCGACGGGCGTGACGGCGTCGGCGCGTTCCGTCGGGCCCACTTCCTCGGGCGCCGTCCACACCTCGTGGTCCGGCGGCAGGAGCAGACCGAGGAAGGCCTTGCTGGCCCAGTACGGGGAGGCGGGGCCCGAATAGCCTTGCAGGAGTGCCTCGTCGGGGCCGTGCCAGCCGAGGGTGAGCAGGCCGTCTTCGTCGAGCGCGCCCCGGTCGAGGAAGTAGCGCAGGGCACCGGAGGCGAGCCGTCGGGTCTCGCCCGGGGACAGCGGCGTACGGCCGGTGAGCGCGCCGAGCCACAGCGGGGAGGTGGTGGCGAAGCGGTAGGTGAGGGAGCGGCCCTGGAGCATCGGCGCGCCGTCGCCGCCGAAGAGGCGGGCGTAGTCGGCGAGATGGGCTTCCAGTCTGCCGCCGTACAGGTCGAGCAGGCGGCTGTCGTCGGCCAGCCACGCGTGCAGCACCGGATACAGGTGCATGGCCCAGCCGTTGTAGTAGTCGAAGGCTCGGCCTGGGCCGTCGGTGTACCAGCCGTCGCCGACGTACCACTGCTCGATGCGCTCCAGACCCCGGTCGATCGCGGCGCCCGACGCCTCGCGCTCATACCCGATCTCCTGGAGGAATCCGCCGACCGTCACCGGGAACAACTCCCAGTTGCAGGGCCAGGGTTCGGCCGTCAGCGCGTCGCCGAGCCACTGCGCGGCCCGCTGCCGGACGCCGTCGTCGAGGCGGTCCCACAGCAGCGGCCGGGTCAGCCGCAGCGCGAGGGCGATCGACGCGGCCTCGACGAGCGGCTGGCTGCGGTGCTCGACTCGGGGCCACACCCCGGCGGTTCCGGCGGCGAGGCCGTCCGCGTACCGCTCCAGGACCTTCTCGTCGCGACGGAAGGCGGCCAGCAGCAGCGTGCGGGCGTAGCCCTCAAGGCCGTCGGAGAGCCTGCCGGACCAGCTCGTGTGCTCGCCCGGGAGGTGGTAGAGCGCGCCGCCGTCGGTGGCGTACGGGGCGACCGCGGAGAGCAGGGAGTCGGCGACCGCCTCCCAGTGGGCGCGCGTGTAGCCGGTGTACGGGCTCAGTGTCGGGTCGTCGGGGGGCAGGTCCATCGGTGGTTCCGTTCCTTCCAGCGCGCAGGCCTGGGGCGCCCCGGTTCCGGTCGGGACGCCCCAGGAGTTCATCCCACCCGCACCAGGCCTTCCGGCACCAGATGCTGGGCGACGAGTTCGTCACGGACCAGACCCGCGTACACCGTCGCTCCGTGCACCGAGGTGTGCGTGTTGTCCCGCTTCTCGTTGTAGAGGTAGAGCGCCTTGGAGCCTTCGACGCCCAGGGATTCGACGAGCGCCTTGGTCTGGGCGGTGAGGTCGATCAGCGGCACGTCCTCCGCCGCCGCGACCGAGCGGATCACGGCCGGATGGTCGACGCCGAGGCCGTTGACCAGCAGCGCGGTGTTGTTGTTCAGGGTGCCGTCGGAGTTGAACCAGCGTCGCACGATGGGCGTCACGAGCACCGGGCGGCCGCCCTTCTCCCGGATGCCTGTCACCAGTGTCTCCAGGTTGGCCCGGTAGGTCGCCTCGTCGGTCGTCTTGTCGTTGTGGGCGAGCTGGACCAGGACCAGGTCGCCGGGGCGGGTCAGCGGCTGGACGGTGGCCCACAGCTGCGGGTTCGCCAGATAGGTGACCGTGCTCTCGCCGGAGTCGGCGTAGTTGGCGACGGACACGCCCTTGCGCAGGTACTGCGGCAGCTGCTGGCCCCAGCCGGAGTACGGGTCGCCGGGCTGGTCGCAGACCGTGGAGTCGCCGACGAGGAAGAGCTGACGGGTGTGCCGGGCGGGGGTGACCTCGATGTCGGCGAGTGCGGGTGCCGAGCCGCCGATCACCAGGTCGAGTCCGGGCGATCCCTCGGCACCGGTGGGCTCACCCTCGGGGGTGCGGACGTTCACGGTGAAGCCGCGGGCGACCCGCTCGCCCGCTCCGGCGATGGTCTCGGGGAGCAGGGATCGCCGGGTCTCGCCGCCGACGCTCGTGCTCGACTGGGCGTCGCCGCCGAGGAGCACCTTCACGTCGTACGTGCCGGGCGGGACGTCGAAGTGGCAGGCGGTGCCGGTGCAGTTGTCGATGCCGAGCGTGCGCTGCCGGTCATGGGCCTGGGCGGGTACGGCCGACAGGGCGGTGCTCAACGCGACCGCCGCCAGCAGGGCGGTGTTGAAACGTCTCACGTGGGGCTCCTCCGTCACGGACAAGGCCTGGCCGCTGGACCGTACCGCTATGGGCAAGCGCTTTCTAGCCCTCGAGCCGTTTTCACATGAATGCCAACTACCAGAGAGCGAAAGCCCTTTCGCGAAATCGATTCAACTGTCACGCTGCGAGACACCCGCACCCCCACACCTCCCGAAGGAGGCACCCCCATGTCCGGATCCGTCCCCAGACCGGTCCGCCGCCGCACCTTCGTACTCGGCAGTGCCGCCGCGGCCGGTTCCGCCGCCCTCGCCGGTCCCCTCGCGACGACGGCGAGCGCGGCGAGCTTCGGCTACACGGACGACGGTTCGAACTACGTCATCGACACCGGCGCGAACCTGGTCTTCAAGGTCAGCAAGACCAACGGCGACCTCACCTCGCTGGTCTACCGCGGAACCGAGTACCAGGGCTACGGCGGCAAGAACTCGCACGTCGAGTCGGGCCTCGGCACCTCCACCGTGACGATCGCGCAGTCCGGTTCGACGATCCTCGTCTCCGTCTCGTACGGCACGCTGAGGCACTACTACGCCGCCCGCAGCGGCGAGAACAACGTCTACCTGTGGACCAACAAGGCCGATGCGTCGGTCTCGGCCACCCGCTACATCGTGCGCGTCAAGGCGGGCCTGTTCCTCAACGACGAGCCCGACTCCTACACCTACGCGCCCACCACCATCGAGTCCGCCGACGTGTTCGCGAAGTCCGACGGCCAGACCCGCTCCAAGCACTACTCGAAGCTCCGCGTCAGCGACTACGCCTACATCGGCTGGACCACCGGCAGCGTCGGCCTGTGGATCGTGCGCAGCAACCACGAGAAGGCCTCCGGCGGCCCGTTCTACCGCTCCCTGCTGCGGCACCAGAGCGCGGACGGCGGCGGCCTGTACGAGATCCTCTACTACGGCGAGAACCAGACCGAGGCCCAGCGCTTCGGCCTTCAGGGCCCCTACGTCATCGCCTTCACGGACGGTGGCGCGCCCTCCTCGTCCCTCTACCCGGGCACCCTGACCACCTCGTGGGCGGACTCGCTCGGCATCTCCGGGTACGTCGCCGCGAGCGGCCGGGGCAAGGTCGCGGGCGTCGGCATCTCGGGCCGCGACACGTCGCGGGCGTACACCGTCGGGCTCGCCAACTCGGCTGCTCAGTACTGGGCTTCCGCCCGAGCGACCGACGGCTACTACTCCATCGCCGGCGTCCTTCCGGGGACGTACACCCTCACCGTCTTCAAGGGCGAACTCGCCGTGTACACCACCTCGGTGACGGTCACGGCGGGCGCCACGACCACCCTGAACACGATCGCGATCCCGTCCTCCAACGATCCGGGCAACGCGAGCGCGATCTGGCGGATCGGCACCTGGGACGGCACGCCGAGCGGCTTCAAGAACGCGGACCTGATGACGTACGCCCATCCCTCCGACATCCGGGCCGCGTCGTGGACCGGGAACGTGGTGATCGGCAGCGGCAGCGAGACCTCGGCCTTCCCGGCATACATCTGGAAGGACGTCAACAGCGGGCTGCTGGTGTACTTCAAGCTGACCGCCGCCCAGGCCGCCGCCGCGCACACCCTGCGCATCGGGGTGACGACGGCGTACGCGAACGGCCGGCCGCAGGTCACGGTCAACAGCTGGGTGTCGTCGATCCCTTCGCCGCCCACACAGCCCAGCACCCGGTCTCTGACAGTCGGCTCGTACCGGGGCAACAACCACACGTTCACGTACAGCGTTCCGGCCAGTGCGTGGCTCACCGACACCAGCCAGTACAACGTGCTGAAGATCGACGTGGTCAGCGGCTCGGGCACGACGAGCTACCTCAGCGCGGGCACGTCGATCGACGCGATCGACCTGCTGGCCTGAACTCCGCTGCCCGGCACCCTGGAGGTGGTGCCGGGCAGCGTGCGTCGTACTGAGCGCTTGGCTCATGTCCCGCGGGTCCACTGCTGGTTGGTGCCTGAATTGCAGGTGTACGTGATGATCGCGGCGGAGTTGGCGGTGGACGCGCCGGACACGTCCAGGCACTTGCCGCTCGCGCGGGACGTGACGTTGACGTAGGAGCCGGTGGTGGTGAGCGACCACTGCTGGTTGGTGGCCGAGCCGCAGTTCTCCTGGGTGACCGTGGCGGAGTTCTCCTGCACGCACAGGGAGCTGTTCCTGACCATCAGCTGGTAGTAGCCGCTGCCGACGGACTTGAACCAGTACTTCTGGTTGTTGCCGCCGTTGCAGTCGTACTGCTTGATCACGGCGCCCGGCCACAGCGACTGACTGGTCACGTCGGCGCACTTGGCGGAGTGCCGCGCGATCAGCGTGTTGTACGTGGCACTCGTCCCGCTGATCGTCCCGGCGGCCGTGTCGATCGTGACCTCCGGAGACCAGGACATCGACATCGTGGTCGAGGTCGGGAAGGTCAACGGCAGCCATACGTAACGGGAGTCGTTGACGGTGCCGCCGAAGGAGTTGCCCCAGCGGTCGCCCAAGTAGAGATACGAGGTGCCCGAAGTCCCCTGCACAGGAAGGACGTACGCGGTCTGCGAGCCGTACGCCGTCGAGTCGCCGACATTCGTCATGGCGGTCCAGGGACCGGCGATGCTCGTGGCGGTCGCGTACTGCTGCTGGTTCGGGTTCCAGCCGGTCGCCGCCGACGTCAGCATGAAGTACACCCCGCCCCGCTTGAAGAGGGCGGGCGCTTCGCGGTGGCCGCCGTGCCACGGGTCGGCGACCAGGCCCTCGATGCCCGTGTAGTCGGCGGTGAGCTTGTAGATCTGGAGGTCGTAGTTCTCGCGGGCGGCGGAGGCCATGTAGCCCGTGCCGTCCGTGTCGACGAAGACCGTGATGTCACGGGACATGTACTGGCCGAGCGGCTGGAAGCTGCCCTGGTAGGTGTAGTGGCCGTCCACCGTGTCCGACACGGCTACGGCGGCGCGCGCCTCGCTGTAGTCGGTGCCGTTCTCCTTGTGCATCCACATCACGAACTTGCCGGTGGACGCGTTGTACATGACCTTCGGGCGCTCGATGTTGGCACTCGCCAACTCGCTCGCGCTGGACTGGCTCAGGACGTGATTGCGGAACTCCCAGTTCTTCAGGTCGGTGGAGCGGTAGGCGTCCACGTACTGGAAGGTGTTGTCGGCGTTGCGGTGCTCGCCGAACCAGTAGTAGTAGCTGCCGACCTTGATGACGCCGCCGCCGTGCGCGTGCACGGCGACACCCGAAGTGTCCGTGAACTGGGTGCCGTTGGTGATGGTCTGGGGCGCGGCCTGGGCGGGTCCTGCCAGCGCGAGAGCGCCGGCGCACGCGAGACAGAGGGCGAGGAGGACCGCGTACACACGTCTCATCTCAGGCACTCTCCTTCAGAGTCGTGGCAACAGGAGTTTCACGTTCGACATCTCGTACGGCATCTGCCATACCGAACGTCGAAAAGGTAAGGGTGCGTTACGAGGAGGTCAACGGGTCGGACGAGACCGACAACTTCCCGGAGAGCGGGCGATTCAGCCGGAGCGGCGGCCCGCGGCCAGCCGGGCCGCTTCCGCGTAGGCCCGCACCAGCGGGCGCCGGTCGTCCGCGTGCCACGCCAGGGCGAACCGGCTCGGCGAGATGCCCCGCACCGGGCGGGTGACGACACCACCCCGGGTGAGCAGGGGCGCGTTGCCCGCGGCGAGCAGACAGACGCCTCTGCCGTCCACCAGGGCCTCGTACGTCTCGTCGGCGTTGGCGGCCTCCGCGCCGATGCGCGCCGGGCGTCCGGCGCGGGCGCGGGCGTCGAGGGCGAGCCAGTAGTCACGCAGCACACCGGCGGACCGGGGGATGGCGATGAAGGGTTCGTCGAGGAGGTCCCCGAAGTCGATCTCCTGCCGGGGCGCGAGGTGATGGGTGTCCGGCAGCGCGACATGGCGCGGCTCCTCGGCCACCACCACCCACGCGTAGCGCCCCTCGTCCGGCACCGGCAGCCAGACGAACGCCGCGTCCACGGAGCCGTCCGCGAGCCCGGCGCTCGGGTCCGCCCAACTCACCTGCCGCAGCTCGACCTTGGCCGCCGGGCATGCCTCGCTGAACCGGGACCTGATGGCCGGCAGCAGACCTCCGCGCCCGGGGCTCGTGCTCATCCCGACGACGAGGGTGGCCCGCTGCTCGGCCTTGGCCCGTGCCACGGCATCGGAGGCGGCGTCCCAGTCGGCGAGCACGCGGCGCGCGTACGGCAGCAGGGCCGAGCCGACCGCGGTCAGCCGCACGCCCTGCCGGTCCCGCTCGAACAGCTGCGCGCCCAACTGCTTCTCCAGCGCCCGGATCTGTTTGCTCAGCGCGGGCTGGGAGACGAAGAGACGCTCCGCGGCACGCGTGAAGTGCAGGTCTTCGGCGACCGCGACGAAATAGCGCAGGTCCCGCCCGTGAACGTCCAAGGCCATAACCATTGGTTATCACGAAGGGTCTTGGACGGGCGACCCGGTGTGCGGCGAAGCTCGACACATCGGGATCAGGACACGCACGAGGGAGTCGGACATGAGCAAGGTATGGCTGGTCACCGGCGCGAACAGCGGTTTCGGCCGGGCGTTCGCAGAAGCGGCCGTCGCGGCGGGCGACGTCGTGGTCGCCACGGCCCGCAGGCCCGAGGCGCTGACCGATCTGGTGGCGGCCCACCCCGACCAGGTCGAGGCACTCACCCTCGACGTCACGGACCCGGCGGGCATCGACACCGTCGTGGCCGATGTGGTCGAGCGGCACGGGCGGATCGACGTCCTGGTCAACAACGCGGGCCGTACCCATGTCGGCGCCGCCGAGGAGACCACGGACGCCGAGCTGCGGTCCCTGTTCGACCTGCACTTCTTCGGGCCCGCCGCCCTGGTGCGCGCCGTCCTTCCGCACATGCGGGAACGGCGCTCGGGCGCGATCGTCCAGATGAGCAGCATGGGCGGGCAGATGACGTACCCGGGGTTCTCCGCGTACTGCGCCACCAAGTTCGCGCTCGAGGGGTTCTCGGACGCGCTGGCTGCCGAGGCCGCCCCGCTCGGTATCAAGGTGCTGATCGTGGAGCCGGGCTCGTTTCGCACGAACCTGCTGGGCGGCGCCACCGCGAGCGAGGAGATCGCCGACTACGCGGACACGGTCGGCCCGACCCGCCAGGCCGTCGCCGGCGGTGACGGCGACCAGCCCGGCAACCCGGCGAGGGGCGTCGCGGCGGTACTGACCGCCCTCGCCGCCGAGAAGACCCCCCTGCGGCTGCCACTCGGCGACGACGGCGTCGACGCCGTGGTCGGTCACCTCGACGCACAGCGCGCGGAGATCACCGCGTGGGAGAAGGTGGCGCGGGAGACGGGGTTCGAGGGGTGAGGGTGGGGCGGAGGGTGACGCGGGTGCGGCGGTGAAGCGGAACGCGGCGGGTGCAGCCGCGGCCGACGACCCGGGCTGCTGGGCGGGGCACCCGGCTCCTCGAGGCGTACGGCTTCCCCACGGCGTACGGCTCCTCCGCCACGGGTGCGGCGGTGACGCGGAACGCGGCGCGTGCGGCCGACGAGCCGGGCCGCTGGGCGGGGCGCCCGGCTCCCCGCGGCGTACGGCTTCCCGCGGCGCTTCCCCGCGGCTTACGGCTCCTCCGCGACCTCCCGCTTCTCCGGGACGCCTGGCATCTCGTCGGCGTGCACCTGCCCCCGGCATCTGGCCCCGCTCGGCCTCCCGCCTCTCCGGGACGCCCAGCATCTCCACGGCGTGCACCTACCCCCGGCATCTGGTCCCGCTCGGCCTCCCGCCCCTTCGCAGCGCCCGGCATCTCCACGGCGTACGGCGCCCCCGGCGTACGGCGCCCCCGGCGTACGGCTCCCCCGGCGTACGGCTCCGCCGCGGCGGAGCGGCTCTCCGTGGGCTTCCGCTCCTCCGGGACGTCCGGGTTTTCCGCGGCGCGGAGTGGAGCCCGGGTCGCGAGAGGCTGGTCCGTGGCCGGTCGGGCGAGAGCGTGCCGAAGTTTCTGTTATCGGCGGGCGTGCGGACCGTCTCCGACACGTGCGCAGCCATATCGACCACAAGTCAGCGGCCGCCGCCGGAGTCCTCGCGGCGGTCGCCCTCATGCTCACCACGCCCCCCGCGACGGCCGCCGGGACCCGGGACGTCACGGCCGACGTGCTCGCAGGCCGGGACGTGACGCTCACCGGAGACACGGCGGTGACCGTGCCGGCCGGGACGACGACGTACGACGGGATGTTCCATGGCGAGGGCACCCTCACGGTGCGCGGCGGCGGGACGCTGATCCTGACCAAGGACAGCGATTTCACGCTGCCCAGGGCCCGGCAGCGGCAGACCGTGCGGACGCAGGGCGGCAACCACCCGTACACGACGGTCGCCAACCCCGATCCGCCTGCGGTGACCGTGCAGCGGGGCGCGACCCTGCAGTACGGCGCGGGCGGCGGCACCGGCCTCATCGGCCACTTCCCGTACAGCACACCGGGCTACCAGCTCAACCAGCTGAACGTCCGGGTCGACGGCACGCTGCGCCTGTCGCTGACCCGTACCTTCAACATCGGCACGATCAGCGGCTCGGGCCTCGTCACCCAGCCCCGCAACATGTGGGGCACCCTCGACCTGGCCGGAACCCACCCCTTTTCCGGGGTGATCGACAACGGTACGGGCATGGCGGTGGGCCGCCCCGAGTACCCGGTGGCGCTCCCGAACGCCCGCGCCATCCTCAACCAGGGCTCCTGGATCATCGACACCCCGCTGTACCAGACGATCACGATTCGCCAGAACTTCTACCAGCGTGAGTACGGCAGTGACATCAACGTCCATACGCGGCCCGGCAGCAAGGTGGTCCTCACCGGCCAGTACAGCTACAGCGACCAGGGCGGCGACACCAGCCCCTCGCTCAGCGACCCAGGCATCAACTGGCGCGAGATCGCCCATGACCTGAACAAGCGGGGCACCAACATCGAGGGCGCGAACGTCCAATGGGGCGACGGCACGACCCACAAGATCTTCATGCCGGGCACCAAGGACACCGTCTACATCAACCTCCACGAGGCGAGCGGACGCCGCTCGCGGCTGACGTTCGCCTACAACGGGCCGGTCACACTGGGCGCCCCCATCGGCGGCGGCAAGTACCACGACACGCTGGCCGCGCCCGGCGCCGGGGACGTCGTGATCAAGGGGACGCGCGGCAACGACGTCACCTTCGCGGCCCAGCAGTACTACGACGGGTCGACCACCATCGAGAAGGGAGCCGTGCTGCGGCTGGGCTCGGGCGAACGGGGCGGCGACGGCTCGCTGATGACGGGTACGGCACGCCGGCGGGTGGTGAACGACGGCACGCTGGTCGTCCGCAACACCACAACTCCCCTGACCCTCTCCCGTGTTGGCGGCAGCGGTGGGCTCACCCAGTCGGGCGCTGCGACCACGACGCTGTCGGGCGGCGAGGTGACGTACACCGGGGCGACGACCGTCACGAAGGGCACGCTCGCCCTGACCGCGGGCGCCTCGCTCGCGCACAGCAGGGCGATCCGGCTCACCTCGGCCGGGGCGCGGCTCGACGCCGGTACGGCAGCCCTGCGGGTGTCCACCTCGCTCACCGGCAAGGGCACGGTAGGGGGCTTTGTGGTGAGCGACGGCGAGGTCGCCGGCGCCCTCACGGTGACCGGCGGCTACACGCAGCACGCCAAGGGCACACTGGTCCTCGGCGACAAGCCCCTGAAGGCGGGTGGCACGGTCCGCCTGGCCGGCGACCTCGACCTGTCGGCCGCCGGAACCGACCCCGCGCGTGAGATCACGGTGCTCGACCACACCGGCCACGCGAAGACGACCGGCGCCTTCACCGGCCTGAGAGAGGGCGCCGAGATCAAGCTCGCCGACACGACGTACCGGATCAGCTATCGCGGCGGCGACGGCAACGACGTGACTCTGAAGGCCGTGTCGAAGCACCGGTCGACAACTCCGTCCGCCTCCGCAGCCCCCTCCGTGAAACGCACCGCGGCGCTCAACACCGCTGCTGGCACGCACAGTTGGTGGCCACTGGCGCTCGCGCCGCTCGTGGCCGCACTCGCCGTCCCGCTGGTCCGGCGCAGGCGCACGCGCCGACGCGCCGGACGGCGACACGCGGCTCCCCGGTGACGGCCGGGGCGGGAGTGCGGGGGGCCGCAATGGAAGGCGAGGGTGGGTGATCGGACGTGGAAGGAGCGGGATCATATCCCGTGCGTGTCCCACATCGTGGGCTCAATGTTCACGTGATGGACAGAAAAAGGCGCTGTCGCCCGCATCGACTAGCGTCAGGACATGACCAGCACCACCACCCGCACCCTCGCCGACGCCCTGTCCGCCGGCCCGGTCGTCCTCGACGGCGGCATGTCCAACCAGCTGGAATCGGCCGGGCACGACCTGAGCGACGAGCTGTGGTCCGCGCGGCTGCTCGCGGAGCGGCCCGAGGCGATCGTCGAGGCGCATCTCGCCTACTTCGAGGCGGGCGCGGATGTGGCGATCACGTCCAGCTACCAGGCGACCTTCGAGGGCTTCGCCAAGCGCGGCATCCCGCACGACAAGGCGTCCGAACTCCTCGGGCGGAGCGTCGAGTTGGCGCGGGAGGCCGCCCGGCGCGCGCACGCGAAGGGCGTCGCACGGCCGCTGTGGGTGGCCGCGTCGGTCGGGCCGTACGGGGCGATGCTCGCGGACGGGTCCGAGTACCGGGGGCGGTACGGACTGAGTGTCGAGGAACTGGAGCGGTTCCACCGGCCGCGCCTGGAGGTGCTGGCCGCCGCCGCGCCGGACGCGCTGGCCCTGGAGACGGTGCCGGACGCCGACGAGGCGCGGGCGCTGCTGCGTGTCGTGCGGGGGCTGGGGGTGCCGGCGTGGCTGTCGTACACCGTCGAGGGTGACCGTACGCGGGCCGGGCAGCCTCTGGAGGAGGCCTTCGCCCTGGCCGCCGACGCGGACGAGATCATCGCGGTCGGTGTGAACTGCTGTGCTCCTCAGGACGTGGACGGAGCGATCGCCACCGCCGCGCGCGTCACCGGCAAGCCGGTCGTCGTCTACCCGAACAGCGGGGAACGGTGGGACGCCGGGGCCCGGGCCTGGGCCGGCCGCTCCACCTTCACCGCGGAGCAGGTGCGGGGCTGGCAGCAGGCGGGTGCCCGCCTCGTCGGGGGATGCTGCCGGGTCGGACCGGAGGCGATCACGGGCGTGGCACAGACGCTGCGGCCCGCGTGAGCGCCGGGTCTTCCTCGCTCCCGCCGCCCCTACCCGTAGCGGGCCTGCGCGTCCCGGACGACGTCTCCCTCGCGGGCTACGACGACATCCCGTTCGCCCGCGATCTCCACCCGCCGCTCACCACGGTCCACGTGCCCTACGAGGAGCTCGGCCGCCTCGCCGTCCGCACCGCCCTCGGCCGCACCCCGGACGCCCCGAACGAACACCTCCTGCTGGGCACGCATGTGGTCGTGCGTGACTCGGTGGCGCGACGGGAGGACGGCGGGCGGTGAGCCGCCCGGCTCACCCCGCCGCCCTCACCGTCCGCGCCGTCCGACGGCTTGGATTCCGGGCTCATCCGGCGATGTTGAACCTGTGCCGGCCGCCGGCCTCGCTCCCGGCCATCACGTCGTACGCCGCCGGGGGTCGCTGGGACGCTCATCGGTCAGTGGGTGGCCGACTCGTTCTGGCTGGGCGCCCCGTGGCGCAGGGGCACTTCGTCGAGGGCATGGCTTCGTCGAGCGCATGGCTTCGACGGCGCTGAAGGGCTGCCGCCGCTCATCCCCGCCTCGACGACGTCGTCACGGCCGACCGGCACCGCCGGCGCGACGCAAGCGCCGTACGGCGGACAGCGGTGCCGTGCGCGTGGGCGGACCGGTGGGCGGGCGCACCGCCGGGGTGGACTCCGCAGCGCCGACGGGTTTGGCCGACTCCGCCTCCCACAGGGCGAGTTCGCGGTCGCGTGGGCCGTGGACGGTGTGCGGTTCACCGGCGCCGAAGACCCGGACCGGGTGGGAGGCGTCCCAGGCGGCCCACCCGGGGTCGCCGTCGACCGCGAACCGTACCCACGCGCTGTGCATCGCGTCGGCGAGTTCCCGCGGGGCGCCCTCCCCGGCGAGTTTTGCCGACTCCGGTACGTCGGCGGTGTCGAAGACGAAGCCCAGTTCCAGGCCGTGGCAGGCACCGAGGTCCGGTACGTTCGACGGCCACGCGAACTCGTAGACGTATGCCGGGGACTCGCCGCCTCGCGCGTCGGCCAGGCGGTGCAGTGGGACGCGCAGCACGTGATCGGTGACCATCTGGCCGACGAGTTCCGCGGTTCCCGTGTCCGGGTGGAGGGCGCGGTAGCCGCGGGGCACCTCGTGGCCGCAGCGGCAGCGGGCCATGGCACCGGCCAGCGCGACCGGGCCGAGCCGGTCGACGCGCTCCAGCAGACCGCCCGGCACCAGCCACAGCCGGTACTCCTCGCTGGTCCAGCCGAGGAGGAGGCCGACATCCGGCGCGGCGCCCTCGACGAGCGCCCGTAACGGGTCGCGCGGCACCAGGTCCCCGTCCACGACGATGCCGAAGGCGGGACCGCCGAGGACCGGGCTGCTGAGTCTGCTCACCTCGGCCTGGGTGCGCAGAAGCAGTTCGCGGTCGACGGCGGAGAATGCCTCGGCCGTCGCCGGGACCTTCAGCCGGGTGGCCATCCTGCGGACCATGCGGCGCACCTTGTCACGGTCGCTCACCTCGGGCGGCCCGCTCTGCAGCACGGCCCGGTGGAAGAGGCCCCGGGCGCGTGGGGCGGCCAGCAGCGCGCCGATGCTGATGGCTCCGGCGGACTCGCCGAAGACGGTGACGCTGCCCGGGTCGCCGCCGAACCGCGCGATGGACTCGCGCACCCACTCCAGCGCGGCGAGCTGGTCGCGCAGCCCCGGGTTGGCGGGCGCGTCCGGGAAGAGGCCGTAACCCTCCACTCCCAGGCGGTAGTTGAGGGAGACGAGGACCACGCCGTCGCGGGCGAACGCGCGTCCGTCGTAGACGGGCACGGCCGAGGAGCCCCGGGTCAGCGCCCCGCCGTGGATCCACACCATGACGGGGAGCCGGGCACCCGGGTCCGGCTCCGGCGTCCACACGTTCAGATTGAGGCAGTCGTCGCCGGGCACGACGGGGTCGGACAGGAGCCGGGCGAACGCCTCGGAGTACGGCGGCTTGGGCGGAGTCGGCCCGAAGGCGCCCGCGTCGCGCACACCGTCCCAGGGCTCGGGCGGCACCGGTGGCCGGAAGCGGCGGGGCCCGAACGGCGGTGCCGCGTACGGGATGCCACGGAAGACGGCGATCCCGTTCTCGTACCGGCCGCGCACCGCTCCGTAGGGGGTGGCGACCACCGGGTCCTTCGTCCGATCAACCGGGTCCACCGCGTCCACCGCCATCCGGCCACCAGCTCCCCACCGCTCCGAAGCGTTCACATCAGAGCATCACATCACCTCCCGGTATTCCTGCGGACATGCCTATTTGGCGTACAGCAACGTGCCGAAACCGGTCTGGTCGAAGCCTCCGCTGGTCGAGCCGTAGTCGACCTCCCTGAACCGCCCACCGCCGTCTTCGTCTGCTCGGACAAGATGGCACTCGGCGCCTACCAGGCCCTGGCCGAAAGGGAGCTGAGCGTCCCGGACGACTTCAGCGTGGTCGGTTTCGACGACCTCCCCGAGTCCCGCTGGGCCACTCCGGCACTCACCACCGTGCGCCAGCCGCTCTCCGAGATGGCGGCGGCGGCCCTGCGGCTGCTCGTCCGGATGATGGCGGGCGACCAGCCGGAGGGTACGCGCACGGAGCTGTCGACCCGCCTGGTGGAGCGGTCGAGCACGGGCCCGGTACCCGGCTAGTGCCCCACCGCCCAGGTGATGCCGCCGAGCAGATGCGCACGGAAGGCCGGGTCCTCGTACGCCTGGGAGGCGTGCCCGAGCGCGGTGTAGAACACCCGGCCCCTGCCCTGTTCCCGGCACCACACCAGCGGATGATCCTCGCCCATGCCGCCGCCCTCGTACGAGGATTCGTCGGCGGAGACGAGCACGCGCACCGCACCGCGGGGGCTGGCCCGGAAGTCGTACCACTCGTCCGTGAACTCCCAGAAGGGTGGCAGGTGTTCGGTTGCCGGATGCCGCCGGTCCTCGACGACGGCCCTACCGGGCTGACAGTCCGGGTGCCGGTCGAAGCGCGCCCCGAGCAACTCGCCGTAGTACGGCCAGTCGTACTCGGTACAGGCGGCGGCATGCACCCCGACGAACCCGCCACCGCCCTCGACGTACTCCGCGAGCCGCTCGCGTCCCTGCGGCGTCAGCACCTCCCCGCTGGTGGAAAGGAAGACGACCGCCGCGTACGCATCGAGCGGCGCCTCGAAGACCCCGGGATCCTCGCCGGCGTCGACGCCGAAGCCGTGTGCCGCCCCGAGGGACCGTACGGCGGCGACGGCGTCGGGGATGGAGGCGTGCCGGTAGGCGGCGGTGCGGGTGTACACGACAACGCGAGGGCTCATGGCCCCCAGCGTATTTCCGGGGCCGGCCGAGCCCCAGCAGGGGCAAGATTCAGCCCCTCCGGCGTTTGAGGCCCGGGGCAAGATTCAGCCCCTCCGGCGTTTGAGGAGCGGGGGTCCAGGGGGCAGCGCCCC
>NZ_JBEZKJ010000070.1:0-43480 GCF_040651675.1 Streptomyces sp. NPDC048415
GGTAGGCGAGATCGGCCTCCGGAACCACCGCGCCGGCAGTCCCCGGCCCACACCCCGGGCCCCCCGCCCCCCCCCCCCGGCGGCCGTCGACCGCACGGACACCTCCTCGGGCGGCTTCCTCGCGAGGGCGACGTTTCTCTCCGCCCTGCTGTCCGTGGCCGGGTCGCTGCTCGGACTCGGCCGGGACCAGACGCTCGCGCATCTCTTCGGCGCCGGCGAGGGCACCGACGCGTTCCTGGTGGCCTGGACCGTGCCGGAAATGGCATCGACGCTGTTGATCGAGGACGGGATGGCGTTCGTGCTCGTGCCCGCGTTCAGCGTGGCGCTGGCGCAGCGCGCATGCGGGAGCGCTTCCTCCGACCCGGTGCGCGCGCTGGTCGCCGCCTCGCTGCCGCGGCTGTGTCTCGCCTTCGCCGCCGCGGCGGCCGTGCTCGCGGCCGGGGCGCCGCTCGTGGTCGCCGTCCTCGCGCCCGGGCTGCCCGACCCGTCCCTCGCCGTGGCCTGCACCCGGCTGACCGCGACCTGCGTGCTGAGCTTCGGGCTGGCCGGGTACTGCAGTGCCGCGCTGCGGGCCCACCGCACCTATCTCGCCCCGGGGGCGATCTACGTCGCGTACAACGCCGCGATCATCGCCTCGATGTTCGTCCTCAGCGAGCGCTGGGGCGTGCGGTCCGCTGCCCTCGGTGTCGCCCTCGGGGGGTGCCTCATGGTCGCCGTGCAGGCGCCGTCCCTGTGGCGCCGGATCGCCGAGCGGCCCGACCGGCCCGCCGCCGCGTGTGGCGCGGACGGCGACCGGCCGCTCACGCTCGCCCTCGTCTCCACGGTCCTGCTCTTCGCCCTGTGCCGCCAGTCGCAGGTGCTCATCGAGCGCCGCTTCGCCTCCGGGCTGCCCGCCGGTGCCATCTCGCACCTCAACTACGCCCAGAAGATCGGGCAGTTGCCCATGACCCTGGCGCTGATGCTGTGCGTCGTCACCTTCCCCGTGCTGGCACGGGCCATCGCCGAGGGCGACACACAGCGGGCCCGGGAGCGTATCGAGCGGGATCTGGTGAGGGTGACCCGCATCGCGCTGCTGGGCGCCGCCGCGATCACGGCGTGCGCCCCGCAGATCGTCCAGCTCCTCTTCCAGCGCGGCGCCTTCACGTCCGAGGACACCGCCGCGACCGCCGCCGTCCTGCGGGTGTACACGCTCGGGCTGCTCGGCCACACGCTGGTGGGCGCGCTGGCGCGGTCGTATTTCTCGGCGGGCCGCGCCACCTGGTACCCCACGGGCGTGATGGCCGTGGGCATGGTCGCCACCGCCGTCATCGGCGCCTGGGCCGTGGGGCTCTGGGGCGCGTGCGGCATCGCCGCGGCCAACTCGGTCGGCATCACCCTCACCGCACTGCTCCTGCTGCGCGGGCTGGGCAGGCACAGCGTCGCCGTGCGCGTCCGTCGCGTCGTGGCCGAACTGGCCAAGCCGGTGGGCGCGGCGGTGGTCGCCGCCGGAGCCGGGCTCGTCTGCGCACAGTCGTTCACCTCGCCCCTGGCCGCCCTCACCGCGGGCTGCCTCGGCGTCACCGCCGTCTACCTCCTGCTGGCGTGGGTCCTGGACGCGGCAGGCGCCAGGTCTCTGACCCTCTTCGCTTCCCTCACCATCCGTTGCTCCCTCACACGAAAGCTGCGCCATGGTCGTTGACGCCTTCGAAGCTCCCCGTACGGCTGGACCGGACCCCGAACCGATCGCACGAGGACGCCCCCGGCGGGGCCCCGCCGCCTGGGTGGCCATGTACCACTCCGTCTCGGACTGCACGGAAGACCCGTTCAACGTCACCGTCTCCCCTGCCCGCCTCGACAGCCAGCTCGCCTGGTTGCGTGGCCGTGGCCTGCGCGGGGTGTGCGTGCGGGTGCTGCTCGACGCCCGAGCCCGGGGGGAGGAGCGGGGGCTGGTCGGGCTCACCTTCGACGACGGGTACGCCGACTTCCTCACCACCGCGCTGCCCGTGCTGCGGCGCTGGCAGTGTGGTGCCACGGTGTTCCCGGTGGTCGGGCGACTCGGCGGGGAGAACGACTGGGAGGTGTCCGGCCCACGCAAGCGGCTGCTCGACGCGGACGACATCCGTCACCTCGTGGCCGCGGGCGTCGAGGTCGCCTCGCACGGCCTCGCTCACATCGACCTGACTCGGGTCCCGGACGACGTGCTGCACGCCGAAGTACACGGCAGCCGCGCCCTGCTCGCCGAGATCACCGGCCATGAGATCCAGGGCTTCTGCTACCCGTACGGCTCGGTCGACGCGCGTGTCAGAGCCGCCGTGCAGGGCGCCGGCTACCGCTACGCCTGCGCCGTCGCCCCCGGCCCCGAGAACGCCGGCGACCTGGCGCTGCCTCGCCTCCACATCGGGCAGGCCGACACCGCGCTGCGGCTGGAAATGAAGCGGCGGCTGGCTCGTGCCCGGGGACGCGCCGTGGAGGCCTCATGAGAGTGCTGCACATCATCACCGGTCTCGGCGTGGGCGGAGCCGAGCAACAACTGCGCGTGCTGGTACGCCATCTGCCCGCGCAGTGCGACGTGATCACCCTGACCAATCCCGGTCACGTCGCGGACGGGCTGGCAGCCGACGGCGTCCGCGTGACCGACCTCGGCATGCGCGGCAACCGGGACCTCGGTTCCCTCTTCCGGCTGGTCGGGCAGATCCGCGCCGGCCGCTACGACGTGGTGCACACGCACCTGTACCGGGCATGCGTGTACGGCCGGATCGCCGCGCGCCTCGCGGGTGTCCGGGCGGTGGTGGCCACCGAGCACTCGCTGTGCGCGACGCGGTTGGAAGGCAGGACCCTGAATGCGGGTATCCGGGCCCTGTACCTGGCCACCGAACGTCTTGGCCGGGTCACGGTCGCCGTCTCACCAACGGTCGCCCGGCTGCTGCGCCGCTGGGGCGTGCCCGATGAGCGCATCCACGTCGTCCCGAACGGCATCGACGCATCCCGCTTCCGGTTCGACGAGGTGCGCCGCAAGGAGGCCCGCGCGTTCTACGGACTGCCCGAGGAAGCGTACGTGGTGGGCGGCATCGGTCGCCTCGTCCCCGGCAAGCGCTTCGACGTGGTCGTGCGCGCGGTGGCCCGGCTGCCCGGCGACGTACGGCTGCTGTTGGCCGGTGCCGGGCCCGAGAAGGAGGCACTGCGGCGCACCGCGCGAGAGCTGGGGATCGCGGACCGAGTGGTTCTGACCGGTGAGCTCCCCTACCTGCCGGATCCCCGCAGCGAGGCGCCCGATCTCCCCGCGTTGCTGTCCGCGATGGACGTGCTCGCCGCGCCCGGCACGGACGAGACGTTCGGCCTGGCCGTGCTGGAGGCGCTCGCGGCTGGGCTCCCCGTGTTGTACACGACCGCCCCCGCCCTCGCGGATCTGCCACCGGACACGGCTCCGGGTGCCCAGCGCCTCACGGGCGGTGCCGAGACGTATGCGCGGGAACTGCTGCGGCTGCGCGCGGCAGGACCCGGGGAACGAGCCGTCCCGGAGGCCGTGCGGCACTACAGCATCGAGCGCACCGCCCGGCAACTGATGGACGTGTACACGGCAGTCCTGTCCGGCTCAACCTGGAAGTGAGTCCCTGATGACCGACAACCCCAGCCAGCCCGTGCGACCGCCTCGCCGGACTCTCGCGCGCACGTCGCGGCTGCTCGTGCGGTGGCTGATCCCGGTCGGCGCGCTGCTCGGCGCCGCGGCCGGCGGCGCGTACGGAGTGATGAAGCCACCGCAGTACACGGCCACGAGCTATGTCATCGCCGTACCGGCCGGGAAAACGAAGGCCGACCCCGCGGCGGCACTCGGCTTCGCGCAGGCGTACGGCCGCGTCGTGACGCAGCTCGCCGTGCTGGCGGACGCGCAGGTGTGGGCGGGCGTGCCGGTGAAGACGCTGCGCAGGAGCGTGCAGGCGGCGACCTCGCCCGACGCGCCGATGGTCGCGATCACGGCGACGTCCAAGCGCCCCGACCAGGCCGCCGACATCGCCAACGCCGTGTCCCGCGCACTGACCCAGCAAGCCAACCAGACCAAGGACGACACCGGCATCGGGCTCGTGCGCCTGTCCCGTGCCCCGAAACCGTCCGAGCCGTCGTCCGAGTCCCCGGCGCTGACCTCGCTCGTGGGGGCGAGCGCCGGAGGCCTGTTGGGCGGCCTCGCACTGCTGGCCCGGCCGCGGCGGGCGACGGACGACGATCGGGGGCGGGCGCAGGTGCCAGGCCCGGCCTTCGCGGCCGACGCCCACGGGACGCTGTGATGACCGCATCCGGCCGCGCGCTGTCGGTGGAGGTGTGCACCGACGAGCGCGCGTTCGCGGAGCTGGCCGGGGAGTGGGGGCGGCTGCACCGGTCCTGCCGGTCGGCCACGCCGTTCCAGAGCCACGCCTGGTTGCACTCGTGGTGGCTGTCGTACGGAACGCCGGGCGAGCTTCGGCTCGTCCTGGTGCGTGGACGCGGTGAACTGCTGGCTGCCGCACCGCTGATGCGTGTGCACCGCCCGTGGCCGGCGCTGGTGCCGCTCGGTGGCGCCATCTCCGACTTCTGCGATGTGCTCCTCGACGAGACGGCGGCTGCTCAGGGCGCCCTGGCGCTGGCGGACGCCCTGGCCGACCTGGCCCGCACCGCCCTGATCGACTTCCGCGAGGTGCGGCCGGGCGCCGCGGTGGAGCGGATCTACCGCTGCTGGCGCGGTCCGCGTCACCGAGTGCCCGACTCCGAGTGCCTGGAGCTGCCGGCCGTCCCCCTGGACCAGCTGATCGGGCGGCTGCCGTCGGCGCGCGCCCAGCGGATCCGCAACAAGATGAGAAAGCTCACCCGGCTCGGCGTCGAGTGGCGCGTCGTGCGTGACGACGAGACCGAGGGTGCGCTGCGTCGGCTCCTTGAGCTGCACCTGCTGCAGTGGCAGGGCAGGAAGGTGACGCCGGAGCACCTGCGGCCGCGGTTCCTGGAGCACCTGGTCCGCGCGGTGGGCCCGATGGTCCGGTCCGGCGAGGCGACCATGAGGGAGTTCGTTCTCGATGGCGCGGTGGTGGCGGTCGATCTGACGCTGCTGTCGAGGAGGTTGGCGGGCCTGTATCTGTACGGCGTCGACCCACAACTGCGGGAGCACAAGGCGGACGTGGCGACGATGCTGCTGCGCGCCTCCACCGAGCATCTCGCGGCCGGTGACGAGAGCCAGGTCCTGAGCCTGCTGCGCGGCAACGAGCCGTACAAGCACCGCTGGGGCCCGGAGACGATCGTCAACCAGCGTCTTCTGCTGGCCCGTCGCCGCACCGCGCCGTTGCTGGCGGCCGCCGGCTGCGAGGCCGCCGCGCGACGCTGGGCCAAGAAGGTCCTGCGCCGGAACCCCATCGCCGAATCCCCTGGGATCCCGGTAACGCTCCCGCCACTCGGGCAGACGGCGGGCTTGCCGTCTGCCAAGTGGTCCACCTAGTCGGGGGGTTCTGTCGGCGTGCACGCGCAGTCGGGGGTCTGGGTGGGCGTGGCCGTTGCCGTCGGATCCGACGCCGGTGTCGGATTCGGTGTCGGATGCGGCTCCAGGGGAGCCGTGGGCGCGGGCGAGGTGGGGACCGACGGCTCCGCTTCCGGATCCGGCGCGTGCTGACCGGCCAGCGCCGCGCGGTAGAGGGCGGATGCCCGGGGATTGGTGGAGCACAGCCACACGCCGTGCGGGCAGTAGTCGGTGATCGTGTTGTACAGCGGCTTGTGCTCGTCCATCCAGGCGAGCATGCGCAGCATGTACGTCGCGCTGTCGCCGTTGCGGTACAGACCCCATTCCGGGTACGAGATCGGCTTGCCGTGAGTCTTCGCGAAGTTCACCTGGTCCTGCAGTCCGTAGGGTTCGGACACCTGCCCGTCGAACGAGATTCCGTGTGGTTGGTCGTACGAGTCCATGCCGATGATGTCGACGACGTCGTCACCGGGATAGCACTCCGGCCACGGAATGGCATCCGTGCCCCGGCTCGGGGCGAAGTCGAACTGGAACTTCTGTCCGGGCACCGAGCGCATGACGGTGACGATGCGCCGCCAGTACGTCTTCCAGGCCTCCGGATCAGGGCCGCAGCGATGGGTGTACGTGATGCCGTTCATCTCCCAGCCGAGCACGAGGATCGTGTCCGGCGCCCCCAGGTCGACGAGGTGCTGGGCCAGTGCCCGGAAGTGCTGGTCGAATTCGCCGGCCGCGGCGCGTCGCAGCAGCCGTCTGACCCTCGTGTTGGGGACATGTACCTCGTTGCGTTCCATCATCGGGACGTTGAGCACGAAGAGCCGGTCGTCCTTGGCCCGCCGCCAGTCGGCCCAGCTGTCGAGGAAGCCCGGCGCGCCCTCGATGTTGCGCCACAGGTCCCCCGGCAGATACGTGTGCCCCACGCGCACCTCGGAGCCGTCGAGCCACTGGCTGAGCCTCTTCATGAGCTCCACCCCGGGGGGCCCGTAGTGGAGGTACGCACCGAACGCAGGCGGGCGCGCTGCCGTTCCCGAGGGGGCATACGCCCCGTTGGCAGGGCATTCGGAAGGGCTGGGACCGGCGGGCCGCGCCGCCGGAGACGCGGTCGGCGTCGCGGACTGCGCAACCGGTACGCAGCGCTGCGCGTTGTCGGCATCGAGGGTCGGGCTCGGAACAACAGCCGCTGACGCGAACACCCCGGCGGTGACGAGCGCCAATCGCCTGAGGGTGGACCGGCGACGCTCAGACGGCATTCCCACTCCTTTGGTGCGGCTACGTCCCATAGACTGAGGCATAGCCATATATACGCTAAATGCACCAAATTGAGTCGGTCGGCTCGGCGCTATGGCCCGCAAGGATGACCGCACGAGACGTAATTGCGTTCACTGCACCCCCCGCCGCGGGCGGCGCGGCGGACGGAGGAGGGGCGGCGGGTGCCGGGCGCGAGGCGTCCGGCACCCGGTGCACTACCGACGGGACGCGGTCCGGCCTCGCCGGTAGAGGATGGTTCCGGCGGCCAGGAGCGCCCCGCTGGCGGCCGTGGCTGCGAGGACGCTCTCAGCGCCGGTTTCGGCCATCTTCGGGGGAGGCGTGAGCTCCCGAGGGGTTGGCGTCACGGGCGGTGTCTTCGACGCGACAGGCGTGGGCGACGGGGTGGTCTTCGGGGGCGGCGTGGTCGCCTTGCTGGGTGTGGGCGTGGGAGAGTCGTCGCACTCGCAGGAGGGCTTGCCACTCGGCTCCTCGGCGCCGTATCCGGACGTGTGCTCGGCGCCGTATCCGGACGTGTCCTTGGCACCGTAGCCGGGCGAGTCGTCCGTGCCGTACCCGGGCGTGCTGTCTCCGAGCACGGACTTCAGGGCGTCCGGCTCATCCGGGGTGGCGCTCTGAACCGTATTGCCCAACAGCGCAGCGGGCGATTCCACTGCTGTCCCACGCGGACCGGAGTCCGCGGACGCCCATGTGCCGCACAGAGACAGGGCGCTTGTCGCGGCGGCGGCCACGACCAATCCCTTGCTCAGGGTCTGTCGCACTCTCGTTGTCTTCCTCTCAGAGGGAATGGGAAGCCGGCCCTGGAGCCAGATGAAGGGGGCTGCTCCAGAGCCGGCGCGGCACGTCCGTATTGCCGTGCCGCGCCGACGTCAGTCGTTGATGCGCTTTTCTCGATTGCCGGGTTCCGCAGGGTCATCGCAGGGACCGTGACGCCGCACGTTCACACTCGCCACGACCTGCAGACTGTGAACGAGAGATGGAGGCCCGAAGAAACCGAGACGCGTGTATTGCCGGGGAATTCACCCGATCGCCCGCCTTCTGCCCGACGGGGCTCACTCGCCGTACAGCGCCTCGATCTGCTCCGAGTAGTCCTCGGCGGCCGTGCGGATCGGCGCCGATCGTGCTCTGCCAGGGGCCGCCCGACCGCAGCGTGTTGTTCTCCGTGACGATGCCTCGCGCGAGGCCGGGCAGCAGCGCGCAGGTCAGCTCGACCGGAGGCGTCGAGGAGCTCGGGGTGTCGCACACGGTCACGCCGTGCGCCTCGGCGGCCGCCAGTCGATCACGTGTTGCGCATGCCGGAGGCGATCAGCAGCCTCAGGTGCGGCAGCCGGGCCGGCAACGACGCCGGGAAAGGCACCGTCCCACGCCGACGCCGGAGGACCGAGCAGCGCGTCGACCACCGCAGCTCGCGCAGGGTGACGACGGTGTCGAGGTCCGCGAGCGCGGCGGCCAGCGTTTCCTCGTCGGTGAAGTGCTGGCCGAAGCTGACGACTTCCACCTCGTCGGCCATCGGCCACCGGCGACCAGTCGGCGACCTCGGTGGCGACGTCAGCGAAGTCGCATGTCAGGCCCTCCCGGTTTCAACCGGGCCCTAACCCGAGCGCCGAGTGGGCACCTGCGGCCGCCCGGCAGGAGGCGGCTCCCGCGAAGCTTCGACGGCCGCTCGCCGCCCATGGCAGTATCTGGGCTCCATGAGTGCGTCCCTGGCGGTACGGATCCTGCGCGCGGCGGTGTTCGCCGTGCTCTGCGTCCTGCTGGCCGTCGGCGGCCACCGGCTGGCGACGGGCGAGCTGCCGCCGTTGTGGGCGGACGGCGCCGGATTCCTCGCCGTCTTCGCCGCCGGCTGTCTGCTGGGCGGCCGGGAGCGGTCCCTCGTCGGGATAGGCGGCGGGATGCTGGTCGCACAGGTCGCGCTCCATGCCGGGTTCGAGGCGGCCCGGCCGCAGATGGCGATGACCATGCACGGAGCGCATATGACGCACCCGCATGTGATGACCCCGCACGCCACCGCCGCCCACCTGGCGGCCGCCCTTATCGCCACCTGGTGGCTGCGGCGCGGCGAGGCCGCGCTGTGGTCCCTGCTGCGGTGGGCCGTGACGCTCGTGCCGGGGCTCGCGGCGTGGTGGCGGGAGAGCACGCGACGCTCTCACGCAAGGGCGTACGGGGATGTCGTATGCCGGAACACGGCTGAGCCGTCGGCGACTCGGCAGGTGCTGCTGCGGCACGCCGTCTCGCGTCGGGGACCGCCGACGGGGCTCGCGTACACGCCCTGACCGCATACCCCACCAGTACGGAGTTCCCTGATGTCCCCGATGAGTACCACCCTGCGCCGGACCGGCCTGGTCGCCGCCCTCACCACGGCCGGTGTCCTGACCGCCGCTGGCGCGGCCTTCGCGCATGTGACGGTCCACCCCGAGAGCTACGCCAAGGGCGCCACGGACGGCCTCCTGACCTTCCGCGTCCCCAACGAGGAGGACACCGCCAGCACCACGAAGGTGCAGGTCTTCCTGCCCACCGACCATCCGGTCCTGGGCGTCCTGGTCACCCCGCAGGCGGGCTGGACCGCGAAGGTGACGACCAGCAAGCTCAAGACGCCCATCAAGACGGACGACGGCACCATCACCGACGCCGTCTCCGAGATCACCTGGACCGGGGGCAGGATCCGCCACGGCGAGTACCAGGACTTCGACGTGGCGTTCGGTCAACTGCCGGACGACACCGGTCAGCTGAGCTTCAAGACGCTGCAGACCTACTCGGACGGCAACGTCGTCCGGTGGATCGAGGAGACGCCGAAGGGCGGCGCGGAGCCGGAGAACCCGGCGCCGGTGCTCACGCTCACGGCCAAGGGCGCGGGCGAGGACTCCTCCGGGGGACCCTCCGCCACTGCGTCGGCCTCGGACGCCAAGAGTTCGACCGCGAGCGACAAGAGCAGTGACTCGACCGCTCGCGGCCTGGGCATCGCCGGTCTGGTCGTCGGCGTCCTCGGCCTGATCGCGGCCGGCTTCGCCCTCGCCCGCGGCAGGAGCGCCCGCTCCTAGCAGGGCTGCGCCCGCCCCCGGCCGGGCTGCGGCGGCCGCCCCGCCGGTCTCAACTCCCCTCGGCGGGGCGGACCGCCCACCGCTGCTCGACCTTCGCCAGTCGCCAGTACGCCACGGCCGCGGCCCAGACGACGACGAACAGGCCGACGATGATGTATCCGACGTTGTCCAGGTCGAGTCCCGCGATCCAGCCGGTCACCGCGTCACGCAGGTCGAACTTGTCGTGCAGCACGCTCACCAGCTCGATCGTGCCGATGAAGAACGCCACCGCGATGGACAGGCCGGTGATGGTGAGGTTGTAGAAGACCTTCCGCACCGGGTTGGAGAAGGCCCACTGGTAGGCGAAGTTCATGAACGTGCCGTCCAGGGTGTCGAACAGGCTCATCCCCGCCGCGAACAGCAGCGGCAGGCACAGGATCGCGTACCAGGGCAGCCCGGCCGCCGCACCGCTGCCCGCCATCACCATCAGCGTGACCTCGGTGGCCGTGTCGAAGCCGAGGCCGAAGAGAAAACCGAGCGGGAACATCTGCCCCGGCCGCGTGATGGACTTCGTGAAGCGGCCCAGGATCCGGTTCATGAACCCCCGCGAATCCAGGTGCTGTTCGAGCTCGGCCTCGTCGTACCTGCCCGCGCGCATCGCCCGGAAGACCCGCAGGATGCCGACGAGCGCCACGAGGTTGAGGGCGGCGATGAGGTAGAGGAACGATCCGGAGACCGTCGTGCCCATGACGCCGAGCACCTGGTGGGTGCTGGAGCCCTCGTTCATGATCCGCCCGGCCAGCTGGGTGCCCCCGGCGATGAGCGCGGCGAGCAGGACCACCACACTGGAGTGCCCGAGCGCGAACCAGAAGCCCACCGACACCGGCCGTTTGCCGTCGGCCATCAGCTTCCGTGTGGTGTTGTCGATCGCGGCGATGTGGTCCGCGTCGAACGCGTGCCGCATGCCCAGTGTGTACGCGGTGACGCCCAGGCCGATGCCGAACGCCTGGGAGCCGACCTCGTAGTGCTCCGGCTCGACGAGCAGGAACAGGATGCCGAACGCGACGACGTGCAGCGCCGCGATCATGGCCAGGAGAACGGCGGTTCGTACGGTGTCCTCGCGCCTCCAGCGGAACCCGGCGGCGGGTGGGGACGACTGCGTGGGCAGGGTCATTCGGTCACGCTCCAGCACCTCGTGGATCACTTCGTGAGATGCCGTGGCCGGTCTCCTGGCTTACGGGTGCACGCGCCCGGCCCTGCCTTCCCGGCCTCGGGGCCAGTGGCGCCGCCTGATGGCGGCACGGGACGGGAGCTCCCCGATCACAGTGGCGAGGGCCGCTCCGGTCTGGGCCCCTGAAGGGCCGTCACCGGCTTCCCGAACACCACGGCCCGCCCACCGTATTGGCCGACGGGTTCTCCTGCATAGCTGCACAGCTGCGCAGGTATTGAAGATCACACAGCGGCGCCTGCGAAGATGGCCCGCATGCACCTCGTTCCCGCCGAGCGCGCCGACCGCAGGACCATCGACGGCCACCGGGTCTGCGACGCCGTCGCCGCCATCGGTGAGCCCGGGCACGTACGCACCTGGGCCGACCGCTTCTCGCTGCTCGCCGACCCGCGTCGCCTCGCCCTTCTGCTGGCCCTGCACCGGGCCGGCCCCCTCGCCGTCTCCGACCTCGCCATCGCGACCGGCATGAACGACCCCGCCGTGTCCCAGGCCCTGCGGCTGCTCCGTACCGCCGGGGTGGTCGAGGGCGACAAGGACGGCCGGGTCGTGCGCTATCGGGTGACCGACGGCCCGACCGCCGACCTCCTGGAACACTGCGCGTCCGACAAGGGCTGAGCCGCCCCAGGGGTGCGGGGCGCCTCGTCGCTCACTGTTGAGTTGCCAAGGTGCGGTGCTGCTCAGCGCTGTGCTGCTCAGTCCTGGGCGGGTGCCTTCTTCTTGCGGACCAAGGACAATGCCGCGCCGCCGATCACGACGAGGGCGATGGCTGTGCCCGCGATGAGCGGGGTCGTGCTGGAGCCGCCGGTCTCGGCGAGATCGGTCCCGCCGGTGGAGGTGCCGCCGACCGACGCGGGACTCGGCTCACTGACCGTCTGGGTCGAGACGTCGTTCGCGCTGCCCTGGATCTCGCAGTCGAGTACGCCCTTGAACCGCTCCGCGAAGCCGTTCGGACCGCTGATCGTGAAGTCGTACGCCTGGTCCTCCTGCAGGGGGACGGTGACCGTCTGGGACGCGCCCGCCTCGATGGTGTGCTCGATCCCCATCAGCTCGAAGGTGAATGCCTCGTCGCCCTTGTTGGCCGCCGTGATGTCCACGCCGCCCTCGGCGCAGTTCTTCGAGGCGGACAGGGCCGGTATCGCGCCCTTCTCGGCCCAGTTCGCGGTCACCGTCGCGGAGACCGTCGACTCGCTGGAGCCCGCCAGGATCTGTGTCTGGCTGCGGGTCTCCGAGGTGAAGGCGCGGCCGACCGGCACGGTCGTGGACGCCTGCACCGTCAGCGCGGCCGACCCGTCCGAGCTGTCCTTCGGCACGTCGAAGTAGAGCCGGCTGCCGTCGAATGCGGAGGTGATCACCTTGCCGTCCTTGTCGACGATCTTCACCCCGTCGGCGGCGGCGTCCGCGGGCGGCGTCACCGTCACGCTGCCCGCGTTCGTGTGCACCGTGACCGGGCCGAGCTTCTCCCCGGCGTGACCGGAGACCGCCGCCGGGCCGAGGGCCAGCGATGCCTTGGGCTCCACTAGGTTCCGGGCGCTGTTTTGGAGGTAGTCCGCGAGCTTCTCCGCCCGCGGGTCCACCGCGTCCACGTCGGCGCCGTCCGAGTACCGCCAGATGGCCACCTGAGTGCCGGCTGCCGCGTCCTTCTCCGTGAGGCCGCTGACGCCGGCCTTCTCGGCGAGTGCCGCGAGGTCGTTCACCTGCGGGTAGGAGTGCTGCAGGATCCAGCGGATCTTTCCCGCGTCCTTGTTGCCGCTGAGCGACGTACCGCTCCAGGGGGTCTCCTGGTACTTGGCGTCCCGCTGCGTCGGGTTGTGAATATCGATGCAGTAGGTCTGCAGCGTGCCACCGTCGTCGACGGACATTTCGAACAGGCCCGCGGACACCCACGAGTCCTCGCCGTTGTCGTGGACGACGGCGGACCCGTACGTCTTCAGGTCACCTATGGTTGCGGTCGCACCGCCCGGGTTCTGCGGGATCTCATCCGCGACGGCCGTACCCGCGGTGGCGATCGCCCCCGCGGCGACGAGCCCCGACACCAGCGTCGCGGTGGCGACACGGGCGGCCCTTCGCCTGCGCGCGGACAACGCAGACAACGAAGAAAACACAGAATTCCCTTTCGCGCAGGACCCGTTGACATGGGGGGACGGTCCCGCCGGCAGAATCAGAAGCCCCGTGAGCTATGCCCCGCATCCTAAGGAAGCGGCCGCACCGCACTCCCCAGTCATGTCATCGGATGACCGATCCGACTCGGAATCGTTATCGCTCGATACGCCTGTGAGCTGCGCTTATCGACAAATCCATCGGGATCGTTCGCAACGCATTTGTCGATAAGCCGCAGTTCGGTCAGGGCGTCCCGAGTCCTGACATCACGTCACTCCCGCTGGCTCCGGCAGCTGTTGGGTCGCGGCCTCCGACTGCTCTGGTGGCTCCGTCTCCCAACTGGGCTCCGGGCGGGGCGCCGACGTCACGTCACTCTCCTTGGAGGGGCGCCGGAAGGCCGACGTACCGCGGGAAAGGTCGTGGCCGATCGCCACCGCGTCGATGTCTGCCGACGTCCAGCTCTGCCCTTCGCGCACCTCACTGCGCACCTTCAACCTGCCCTGCACGATGACGGGGTCGCCCACCGACACCGATGCCGCCACGTTCGTGGCGAGCGAACGGTTGGCCCACACCGTGAAGAAGTTGGTGTGTCCGTCCGTCCACGCGCTCTTCTCGCGGTCCCAGTACCGCGCCGTCACCGCGAGTCGAAACCTCGCGGACGGACCGCTCGCCAGCTCCCGGTACACCGGCTGCGTCGCCACGTTCCCCACCGCGCAGACCATTGTCTCGTTCATCCCGAACCCCTCTCCCGTACGGCTGCGTCTGTCGCGGCGATCGCATGCGCTGCGATCGCCGCGAATTCAGACTGCCTCCGTCGGGCCGAGCCCGCTGAGCGCTGTGTGCTACCGGCTGGTTGTGGAAAACCGTGTCACCCGACCGAGTGACCGCGCCTTCGGACCGAATGGCCGCGTCCCTCCGACCGAGGGCCCGCGTCACCACAGCGGTGCCCGCGTCACCACAGCGGTGCCCGCGTCACCACAGCGGTGCCCGCGTCACCACAGTGGTGCCCGCGCCAGCACGCCGGTGCCCGCGTCACCACAGTGGTGCCCGCGCCAGCACGCCGGTGCCCGCGTCACCACAGCGGTGCTCGCGCACCACGCCGGTGCCCGCGTCACCCGACGGGCGCGGACGCCGCCCCCGTGACCCGCCCGTACTGCTCGCGCACCTCCTGGTAGCGCAGCAGCTCAGCCGCCACCGGATCCAGCACGCGCGCCCTGCCGCACCCGCCGGCGGCCTCCCGCAGCCGTCGTTCCGCTTCGAGCCCGTAGCGCCGGGCGGGCCCGCGCGCCGCCATCCTGCTGCTCCACTCGACGACCGGACCGCCGACGATGCCCGCCACCATCAGCAGCACCGGCACCCCGAGATTCGGTGCCGTGACCCCGATGATCTGCCCCACCAGCCAGAGCCCACCGATGACCTGCAGGATCGTCATCGACGCCTGCGCGAGCACGGCGACCGGCCACCAGCCGGGCCGCAGCGGACGCCCCACCGGCGCCGTGGCACGCGCCGCCATCTCGTCCAGCGCCTCGGGCAGCCCCTGCGCCCCGCGTACGGCCGCCTCGCGAACCGCCTGCGCCCAGGGCGCGGGAAGCCCGTACGCCGCCCGGTCCGCCACCGTACGTACGGCCTGTTCGACACGCTGGCGTGCCGTGGCCTCCTCGTCCTCGGGGGCCCGTACGGGCAGGCGTCCGGTCGGGGGTTCGCGCCGGTCCTGGTGCCAGCGCCACAGCCGCAGCCAGGGCGTTCCGCAGGCGCGGTTGGCATTGCGGCGCCACGCGCGCTCGGCCGCGTCCCCGGCCGCGACCGCGCCCACCGCGTCCGCGAGCCGGTCCGCGAACTCCTCGCGCGCCTCCTCGCTGAGCCCCGCGCGCCGTCCCGTCGCGTAGACGGGCCGCAGTCGCACGGCGGCCGAGTCGAGATCGGCCGAAATTCGACGTGCGGCGGCGCCACGCTCGGCGACGAACTGGCCCAAACACTCCCGCAGTTCGCCGATCCCGTCCCCGGTGAGCGCGGACAGCGCCAGCACGGTCGCGCCCGGTTCGCCGTACTCGCCGAGCGCGATCCCGTCCTCGTCGAGCAGCCTGCGCAGATCGTCGAGGACCTGGTCGGCGGCCTCCCCGGGCAACCGGTCCACCTGATTGAGGACTACGAAGGTGACCTCCGCGTGCCCGGCCATGGGCCGCAGATAGCGCTCATGGAGGATGGCGTCGGCGTACTTCTCCGGATCCACGACCCAGATGACCGCGTCGACGAGCGCCAGGATGCGGTCCACCTGCTCGCGGTGCTGCACGGCCGCGGAGTCGTGGTCGGGCAGGTCGACCAGGACGAGGCCGCGCAGTTGCGCCTCCGCCTCGGGGCTCTGCAGCGGACGTCTGCGCAGCCGGCCGGGGATCCCGAGCCGGTCGATGAGCGTCGCCGCGCCGTCGCTCCAGCTGCACGCGATGGGGGCCGCGGTGGTCGGCCTGCGCACCCCGGTCTCCGAAATGGCCACACCGGCGAGCGCGTTGAAGAGCTGCGACTTGCCGCTTCCCGTGGCCCCGGCGATGGCGACCACGGTGTGCTCCCCGGAAAGCCTGCGGCGTGCCGCCGCCTCGTCGAGCACCCGGCTCGCCTCGGCGAGTGTCCTGCTGTCGAGCCGGGTGCGCGACAGACCCACCAGCTCGCGGAGCGCGTCCAGGCGGGAACGCAGCGGTCCGTCGTACGCGAGAGGGACGGGCGGGGACTGCACGGCGGGCGGCCTGGTCTCCACTACCGGCGCCTCCTGCCCGGTGGTCGTCTCGGACACACGCCGTGCGATGAGGCCGTCGTCCCAGGCGGGGCCGCCCTCCGCGCGCGTGGTCGTGTCGTCGTCCTTCACGCGCGCGTGTGCGTCGTGCCTGTCGCCCTTGTCGCCACTCTCGCCACTCTCGCCCTTGTCGTACTTGTCGCGCTGGTCGTCGGAGGCGGTTTTCTCAGGGACCTCCTCTTCGGAGGGGGCTTCGGCCTCGGCGCTCTGCTGGGTCCGGTTCTCGGAATCCGCCTCCCCAAGGGGGCTCTGTTCGGAAGCGGCGTCCGTGGAGAGGTCGTCTTCGGAATGGCCCTCCCGGTCGTCTCCGGGACGGTCGGCGTGATCCGTGTGGTCTGCGACGGCAGTCACCGCGGTCACCTCTCCTTCTGCAGTACGGACAGCGCGGCGATCAGTTCGGCCTGGGGTTCTGGATGGACATCGAGCGCGTCGAGGGGCGCGAGACGGCGTTCACGTTCGGCGTACAGCGCCCTGTCGATGTAGTCCGTGAGCAGCCGGCCGCCCCGGTCCCGCAGCCGCAGCGCACCGTGCGCCCCGATCCGATCGGCGAGCCCCTCGCCCGCGGTCCGCGCCCTGCGGCCGCCCAGGAGCGCCGTGGCGACCAGAGCGGCGACCACCTCGGCGTCCGGCGCGACGCTCCGTTCGAGGTAGCGCACCTCCTCCTCGGCGTACTCCACCAGGATGCGCCGCCAGCGTCGTACGGCCATCCCGATCCGGTGCTCGGCGCTTTCCAGCATCGGGTCACGGTCCGTCAGCCCCGGAGCGTCCGCGGCCGGTTCGCGCCGCCACGCCTCATCCACGCGCTCGTCGGCGGCCGTGACGGAGCACAGCAGTAGGGCGCTCAGGCTCTCGAGGAGGGCGTCGAGCAGCTCGCCGGCGGTGCAGTCGAGGGGATAGGCACGCCAGCGCTTGAGCGCGTCTCCGGAGAGCACGGCACCGGCCTGCAAACGCCCCTTCAGGCGCGCGTGTTCGCTGTCGTACGCCCCGTCGACGGCCGCGGTGAGCCGTAGCGCGGCGGCGTACTGCGCGGCGGCCGCGCCGGCCAGCTCGGGCATCCGGGACTTCAGCGAGTCGAGGACTCCGTAGGCCGTACGGGCCATCGTCTCGTGGCGGGCTCCCGGGTCCTGCACCTGGTGCGTGAGCCACGCACGCAGCGGTGCGACGGCGGTCGCGGGCAGCAGCCCGCCGCCCCAGGCGGACTCGGGCAGCTCGGGCACGGTGAAGCGGGGCACCTCGCCGAGCCCGGCCTTGGTGAGCAGGGCCCCGTACTGCCGCGAGACCTCGGACACCACCTGGTGCGGCACCCGGTCCAGGACGGTCACCAATGTCGCCTTGTGCTCCTTGGCCGTACGCAGCAGATGCCACGGCACGGCGTCGGCGTAGCGGGCGGCCGTGGTCACCATGACCCAGATGTCGGCCGCGCAGATCAGTTCGGCCGCCAGGACACGGTTGTCGGCGACGAGGGAGTCGATGTCGGGCACGTCGAGGAGGGCGAGGCCGCGGGGGAGCGTGTCGGCGGTCTCGATGCGCAGCACCCGCTCCCCGTGTTCGGTGAGGGCGGGGAGCTCGTCACCGGGCTCCTGATGGGGCACCCACACGCGCGTGAGCGCGGGCAGCACGCGCATCCCGCTGAACCAGTGATGGTCCTCCGGGTGGCATACCAGCACCGGCGTACGGGTCGTCGGCCGCAGTACGCCCGCCTCGCTGACCCGGTGCCCCACAAGGGAGTTGACGAGAGTCGACTTGCCCGCGCCCGTCGACCCCCCGATGACGGCGAGGAGCGGTGCTTCGGGTTCTCTCAACCGGGGCACCAGATAATCGTCGAGCTGTGCGAGCAGTTCGTCGCGGTTGGCACGCGCGCGTGGAGCCCCCGCCAGGGGCAGCGGGAAGCGTGCGGCGGCGACACGGTCGCGCAGGGCGGAGAGTGCGTCGAGCAGCTGAGGCCGTACGTCCAAGGTCACCACATGCGAAGAATGCCCAATTTTGGAGGCATTCTGAAGCATATGGGCATGTCTGCGCGCCGACAGGACACACGGGGCGGAAGGGATGACTGGGGCGCAGGCATAACGAGTGCACAACACCCGGTGCGCGAGAGGCCAAAAGCGGTGCACGATTCGTACCTGCCTGCGATTATCAGGACCGCTTCACTGAACCTCCACATCGAGCCACGGAGGCGAAGCATGAGGGACAGGGACAAGGGAGCCCTATCCTTGTCCCCGGCAAGGTCACGGATCAGCCCACACCCGGGCACCAGGACACAGGCCACCACACCCGGCCCCCGTAGCTCAGTGGATAGAGCAGGCGCCTTCTAAGCGCTTGGCCGCAGGTTCGAGTCCTGCCGGGGGCGCCCACTGAGAGCCCTCCCTCTGGGAGGGCTTTTTTGCTGGTCAGGGCCGGTCTTCCCGCGCGCGGAAACGCCGGACCGCCCCCGAGTGATCGCGGGGGCGGCGGCAGCGTGGCGGTGCGGGTTCGCACGCTTCCGGAATCGGCGACGCGGGAGCTGGTGCCGATGTGTGCCGGTTCAGCCGCAGCCGCCCGCGTGGCCCTGGTCGACCGTGGCGGTCGTGAGGAGTTCGGGCGGCAGGTGCTGGGCGCGGATGCGGGAGACGAAGGCGGGGAGGCGGTCGATGCCCCAGTACTTGTCGAAGCCGTCGATGAAATACGGGACGCCGAAGACGCCGTCGCGGTGCAGGAGTTCTATGGAGACGAGGCCTTCGGCGCGTACGGCCGGGTCGGTGGCCGCGCCGGCGAGGGACCCCGGTTCGAGACCGAGGCCGACGGCGATGCCGGCCATGACGGCGGGGTCGGAGATGTCCTTGCCGTGTTCCCAGCGGGCGCGGTAGACCGCGTCGATGAAGGGGCGGCCGTGGCCCAGGCGGTTCGCGACCAGGTAGGCGAGGTGTGAGACCTCCCAGCGCGGATCCGGGTCCTGCGGCCAGACCATCTCGAGATCGCGTTCCCTGGCCAGCCTGCGGACGTCCTGCAGGATGTACAGGTGCTTCTCGCGGGACATCGGCACATAGGGGAGGCGTATGCCCCGCTCGGTCAGGTCTTGGGCGGTGGGCTCGTCGGGCTCCCAGAAGGGGAGCCAGTCGATGGCGTCGGCGACGTCCGGGTAGCGCTCGGTCAGGTCGCGATAGGCCATCCAGGAGTACGGGCTGCGGAAGGAGAAATACCAGCGGGGGGCGCGGCGTCGGGACATGGTCACGGGCTCCTCGAAGAGTCGGTTCAGTACAGGCGGAGCAGGGCGCAGCCGACCGAGCCCGTGCGGTCCACGGAGGTGATCAGGCCGAGCCGGCCGGCGGCGGACGGCTGGGTCTCGGCGTACGCGAGCACGGACGCCGTCTGGAAACCCGCGGCCGCCGCGCCGGTGTCGCCGATCAGCGCATGGGGGGCCAGATCGACGGCCCCGGTCTCGCCGATGACTTCCGTGATCGCCGCACGCTCGTCGTCCCCCGCCCGGCCGGTGGCGCTGGAGCGGGCGATCACCACGATCTCCGCCGGGTCCGCCGAGGCCTGGGCCAGAGCGCGGCGCAGGCAGGAGGAGAGCGCCGCGTGGACGTCGCCGCCCAGCACCACGCCCAATTCGACGGCGCGGATTTCGGCCAGTACGGGCTGGTCCTCGGCCCCGGCGGGTTCGATGAGCAGCATGGAGCTGCCCTCACCGAGGGGAACCGAGCCGACGGGAGCGGAGCCGGTGGGCGCGGAGCCAGAGGGACCTGAGCCGGTGCGACCCGAGCCCGAGGGACCTGAGCCCGAGGGACCCGAGACGGCGGAATCGGCACGCTCGGCTGAGACCGAGTGGTGCTCGAGCCAGGCACGCGCCGGCGAGAACTCCTCGGCCGTGCCGCACAGCACACTCTCCGCATGGCCCGAAGCCAGCAGCCTGCGCGCGTAGTTGAGGGCGTGCAGCCCGGCCGCCCTGCCGCCCGCGATCGTGGTGTTGGGGCCCTTGAGCTGGTACCAGATCGCGCTCTGGCCGCTCGCGCAGTTCATCACCGTGTTGGGGAACTGCGCGGGGTCGACGAAGAACGGCTGCTCGCCGGTGAGCGAGTCACGCGTGAAGTCCATCATGCTCTGCGCGCTGCCGGTCGTGGTGCCCAGCGCGAAGGCGGCGCCCTCGCCGGTGCCGACCCGCTGGTTGCGCTCGCTCTCGCCGAGCAGCGCACCGACCGCGGTGACGGTGAGTCCGGTGACCCGGTCCATGGAGCGGGTGCCCTTGCGGCCGAGTGCCTCGCGGACGTCGAAGCCGGGTACCAGGCAGGCGGTCGGCTCCGGGGTCTTCTCGTAGGAGGGGTACGAAGACGCCAGCGGCGCAGCCGTGTCGCGGCGCTCGCGGATGCCCTCGGTGAACGCGGCCCGGCCGACGCCGAACGGCGAGACGGCGGACCAGGCGGTGATGACCGGGCGGCGGCCGGCCGATGCGGTAGCACTCATGATCGTCACGTTTCTGTAGTGAGGGTCGCTTGCAGGGCGGGCGCGGGCACCAGCACGGAGCCGAGAAAGGCGCGCAGCTCGGCGCCGAAGGCCGCGGCCTCGTCCACCATCGGGAAGTGCCCGCTGCGCCCCAGGACCCGCAGCCGGGCGTCGGGCAGCGCGCCGGCCAGCGCGATGGCGTGCTCGGACGGCGTGGCGATGTCATGCGCACCACCGATGACCAGGCAAGGGACGGTGATCCGGGCCGTCCGCAGCTCGGGTGTGCGCAGGAACAGGTCGAAGAACCTGATCCAGCCGTACGGGCCGATCCACTCCCTGACCCGCTCCGCCATGGCGACTTCTGTCTCCGGCGACACCCGGCCGCCCGAGTGCGCCCGGATGCCCTCCTCCAGGATCAGATGGAAGTCGTTGAGGTAGTGGGTGATGGTGCCCCAGTCGAACTCCTCGGCCGTGCCCCGGTAGAACGGCGAGACGAGGACGAGCGCCCGGATGCCGAAGCGCGCGAAGGGGTCGGCGAAGGCGCCGGTGAACGGGTCGCCGTCCGCGCGGCCGGCCCGGTCGAGCAGCTCGAGCAGCACATTGGACGACATCGAGTGCGCGACCACCACGTCCACACCGCCGGGTACGCAGAGCAGTGCCTCCTCGACCCAGGGAGTGAGGTCGGCGGCCCGGCCCCAGCCGGTGACACCCTGGCCGCGCCAGGGCAGCTGCGCGGACCAGACCTCGTGCTCGGGCTGCAGCTGCCGCGCGGACTCGTCCCACACGGTGTCGTTGCCCGCGAGGCCGTGCAGGAAAAGGATCTTGGGGGCGCCGGCCGCGGCGGCACCGGAGTGCCGCCGCAGCGCGACGGGAGCCGACGGTGCGGGGGGTCGCATCACCGTGGGCTCCCCGCAGGGGCCAGCAGCGAGACACCGGAGGTGGCGCCGAGCAGGCCCGCGCTCGCCACCGCGTACACCGGGCCCGTACCGCCCTCGTCGAACCAGCCGGTGGCCGCCGCGCACTGGAGTACACCCAGGGCACCGGATGCCTGGCCGAGTCCGGGTCCGAAGCCGTCCCGCGGCACGCCGGGGAGCAGATCGTCGGGCAGGCATCCGGCGGACCCCTGCGGGACCTGCCAGCGGACGGGGGCGGGGCCGCCCGTGCTGCCGAGGTCCTCGACACAGGCGCGGACGCCGTCGGTCATCGTGTAGCCGCCGTAGACGGCACGCACCGCGGCCGAGCGGCTGCGGGCCGCCGAGGCGCGTTCCAGGACGAGGGCCGCGCCGCCGTCGACGCCCGTGCGGCCGTCGCCGAGGAGGCGTCGTACCGCCTCGTTGTCCGGCTCCACGCCGATCACGAGCACCCGGTCGACCCGGCCCGAGCCGATCACCGTGGCCGCCCAGTGCAGGGCGTCGAGGCCCGAGGTGGCTCCGTTGCAGACCATCAGGTTGGGGCCGCGCAGACCGAACCTGATCGCCACCGAGGAGGCGATGACATTGCTCGACGCGTTCGGCAGGTCCATCGGCGAGGTCGCCGAGACCGTCTCCGCCCTGATGGTGTCCAGGGCGCGGGTGACGGTGTCCAGATTGCCGAAGTTGGAGCTCGCGATGACACCGACGCTCTCTCCCGGGACGGTCAACCCGTCCTCGTCGAGCAGTCCGGTGTCCATGAGGGCAGCTGAGGCCAGGCAGTAGGCGAGCTGGGTGGCCCGGTCCTTGTAGCGCAGGCCCTTCTTGCCGACCAGCGTCTCCGGTGCGACGGGCCGCCCGTCGGCTCCGGGGCCGGCGGCGAGCGCCTCCGGGCTGTCGGCGCCGGGGACCAGGACGCTGACGCCGGTGATGACGACCGTGCCGTCGGCGGTACGGGTGTCCAGAACGCTCATCGGGCCGCCTCCACGATCGCCACCGCGTTGATTCCGCCGAAGCCGAACGCGTTCAACTGCATGGTCTCCAGTTCCGCCCGGCGCTCCGCGCCCGTCACGAAGCGGAAGTCGGCCGCCTCGTCCACGGGATCGTCCAGACCGACGGTGGGTGGTATCCGGCCCTGGTCCAGGGCCCGCAGGCCGACCACCAGATTGAGCAGGCCGGATCCGCCCGAGGTGTGTCCGGTCATCGACTTGATCGCGGTCATCAGGGGCTTGTCCGCGTCCGCGCCGAGCACCTCGGCCAGGGCGATGGCCTCGGCCTCGTCATTGAGGAGGGTGCCGGTGCCGTGCAGCATCACCAGGTCGATGTCCTTGGGCTCGATCGCGGCAGCCGCGTACGCCTGCCGCATCGCCCCGGCGATGCCCTCGGGCGAGGGCGCGGTGGCGTGGAAGGCATCGCAGTTGACGGAGACACCGCGCAGCCGGCCGTGCACCTGCCGACCGTCCTGCGCGCTGTCCTGCCGACGCAGGACGATGGCGGCCGCACCGTCGCCCATCAGCACTCCGGTGCGATGGCGGTCGAAGGGCCTGACCCGCTCGGGCGCCGCCGGATGCACGCGCTCCAGCAGTCCGTACATGCTCTCCGTGAGTACGTCGACACCGGCCACGATGACGGTGCCGGGACCGTCCGGCCGAGCCAGCAGATCCGAGCCGAGGGCGAGCGCGTACAGCGAGGCGGAGCAGGCGTTGGAGAAGGTGTACGTCTTCTCGGCGCCGAAGCGCTCGCGCAGGGCGGGCCCGAAGTGCAGCCCGTCCTCGGTGAGTTCGGCATCGCCGCGCCACCACAGCTCCACGGAGCGCAGCTCGCGCAGCCCCGTGCCGACCAGGACGGGGATGCCGCTGAGGTCCTCCCCGAGGCCCGCGTCCTTGGCCGCCTGGGCGACGGCGTCGAGCAGCAGAGCGGTGGCGCGGGCCGGCACGTCGATGCCCTCGGCGGGCCGGTCGTCGACCTCATAGGCGTACTGGGCACGGAAGTTGGCCCGGTCGAAGCCGCGCAGCGGGGCGTGGCCGGTGACGCCGGCGCACAGGTTCTCGAAGAGGTCGTCGACGCCTCTGCCGATGCTCGCCACGGCGCCGATGCCGGTGATGGACTGGCTCAGCACGACACAGCCTCCTTCGCACGGGTCGCCACGGAAGGGCCGACCGCGCCGTCGTAACGGCCGAGGAGCACCACCGCGTTGTTGCCGCCGAAGGCGAGCCCGTTGTTCTGGACGATCCTCAGGTCGGCCTCGACGGCCTGGTTCGGCACGCAGTCGACGTCGCACTCCGGGTCGCTGGTGACATGGTTGATGGTGGGCGGGACGAAGCGGTTGTCGATGGCGAGGGCGCAGCCGATCGCGCCGAGCGCGCTGGCGGCGCCCATGCTGTGCCCGAGCATCGACTTCACCGAAACGGTCCGCGGCGGGGTGTCGCCGAACACCTGGCGGATCGCGCCGACTTCGGTGACGTCGTTGGCCTTGGTGCCGGTACCGTGCGCGGAGATCAGGTCGACCTGGTCCGGCTTGACGCCGGAGTTCTCCAGGGCGCGCTCCATGACCCGGGCGACGCTGTCCCGGTTGGGGGCCACCTGGTGGTACGCGTCGCAGTTGAGGCCGTACCCCAGCACTTCGGCGTAGATGTGCGCGCCGCGGGCGAGGGCCGAGTCCAGCCGCTCCAGTACGAGGACGCCGGCGCCCTCGCCCGTCAGGATGCCCTTACGGTCGACGTCGAAGGGCTGGCAGCGGTCCGGCGCGATCGTGCCGAGCCGGTAGAAGCCGGTGAACGTCTTGCGGCACATGGCGTCCGCGCCGCCGCAGAACGCGAACTCGGCCTCGCCGGACGCCACGGCGTCGAAGCCGTAGCCGATGGCGTAGTTGCCCGCCGCGCAGGCGGTGGGGACGGTCACCGCCTCCACATCGCTGAGGCCCAGCTCCTGGGCGATGGCCACCGAGAGCCGTCCCGCGGGGACCCGCCGTACCGCCGTCGGGTCCATCCGCTCGGGGCCCTCGCTGATTTCGGCCTCGACGAGCTGGTCGAGGTCGTACGACTCCCCGTCGGTCGTGCCGATGGAGATCAGGCCCCGCTGCTCACGGAGCCGGGCGAGGTCGAGGCCGGAGTCCTCCAGGGCCATCCGGGCCGCGGCCACCGAGAACTGGGTGGCCCGGCCGAGCTGGACCAGGTCGAGCTCCTTGACCCACTGTGCGGGGTCGAACCAGGTGACCTCGCATCCGGTCGAATGCGAGAACCCCTCCGTGTCGAACACGGTGATGGGCTTGGCCCCGCTGCGGCCCTCCCTGAGACCCTGGAGGAACTCGGCCACGCCGAGCCCGATGCTGGAGACCACGCCGAATCCGGTGAGGACGACCCGGTGGCGTGCCTCTCCTCCGGCCGGCTCGACGGCTTGCTGGGCAAGCTGCGGTACGACTTGCTGTGCTGACATGCCACCCTTCCGATCCACTGTCGCGAACGGGTCCTCACCCGGATCCGGGCGCGGACTACCAGCCGGCGGCCTCGGCCACGACCTGGTAGACGCCCTCGATGTTCACCATGCGCGGCAGCTCGCTCTGGTTGATGACCACGCTGAACTGCTTCTCCAGAGCGGCCAGAATCTCGATCGCGCGCAGGGAGTCCGCGTTGTGGTCCTCCTTGAACAGACTGGTCTGTGTGACCTCGTCCTCCTCGATCTCAAGGATGTCGCAGACGATTTCCTTGATGCTTTCGGTGCGCTCGACAAGCTGAGCAGACATGCTTCTTCTCCTTGAGACGGAATGCGCTTGGGATTCAGTGCGCGGATTTCTTTCCGCTACTTGATTCTCGACCGCCGAAAAGGGCTTCGGCCCGGCAGCGGCAGGAAGTTGTCAGTGAACGCGTCAGGCCTGCAGGAGGCGGTCCGCGGGGCGGCGCGCGAGCACGGCCTGACTGACGGTGAGGACGACCTCGCCGCGGACGCGGGTGGCGCCCTCGAAGATCTGGATGTCGTCGATCGTGCGGGCCAGGCGCACGGAGTGTTCGAGGGTGTCGCCCGGGAAGACCGGTGCCCCGAAGGCCAGTTGGGTGTAGCTGCCCAGCATCAGGACCTCTTCGGCCAGCACATCCGTGTTGGCCTTGCCGGCGGTGGCGAGGACCGCCGCGGCCTGGTTGAAGGACTCCATCAGCGGACCGATGGGATAGGCGTACGCGGCCGGGTCCTTCGCCTCGCCGTCGAGATGCCGGTACCACGGCTCGCCGTACGTCACCGCCTTCTCGGCCGTGACCTGTTCACCGGGGGTGAAGGTCAGCACCCGGTCGATCAGCAGCATCTCGTCGCGGTGCGGGATGCGGGACATCACCTCGGGCAGGGACAACGGCCCCACGCCCGAGGGGAGTTCGAGCGGCCCCGAGAAGTCGGGCAGGGCGAGGGGGGCTGCGGCGCCCGTGTCCTCGTACCGCAGGCGGATCCTGGCCACCGGGTTCCGCTCGGTGGCGGCGGTCGCCCGGCACACCCAGCCCGCCGCGTCCCGCGTCCAGCGCAGGGTGAAGGTCAGGGTGTCGCCCGGATAGGCGGGGTGCAGGAAGCGGGCCGATTCCAGTCGGGCCAGGCGCAGTCCGGGGGCGTCGGCGGGAGGCCGGTCGAGTGCCGCCCGGTGCGCCGTTTCGACGAGGAAGACCCCGGCGAATATCGGGAAACCCCGGTAGTGGCCGTTGAAGACGGGCTCGGCGGGGTCGAGTCGCAGCTCGACCGCCCAGGTGTGGGAAGCGCCGTCGGCCCGTACCACCGTGAAAGGCGTACGGACCGAACGGCACCGGTCGTGGCCGCTCATCCCGATACTTTCCCCAGGAGCAGGCCGTAGGTCTGGCCGAAGTTGGTGATCTCGCCGAATTCGGCCTCGGAGATCTTCACGCCGAATTTCTTCTCCAGCTGGACGAGGATTTCCAGGCCCATGAGCGAGTCGACGCCCAGGTCCTCGATATAGAGGGCGTCGTCGGTGACGTCCTCGATTTCGACGTCGAGGGCGTCGGCGACAAGGGTGCGCAGGGCTTCCTTGTCGAGGGTCGCTGTACTCATCTGTGCTTCCTTCACTGAGGTGTCGATGGGGTGAGATGCCGCGGTGGTGTGGCTCAGGCCGCGATGAGTTCCCACGGCTCCGGCAGCCGTTTCGCGTGCCGGGGCTTCGCGTCGGCCCACCAGCGGACCGAATGGGCCAGCAGGGCGGCCGGGTCCTGGACCTTCCTCGTGGGTTCGAAGGGGGCGGGGATGCTGGTGTAGCTCTCGAACATGCTGAGCAGTTCGACGGCCCGCTGCTGCACGTCCGAGAGATGCGGCGTGGACAGCGGCAGGAAGAAGCGGTGCCAGTGGGCGGCGGGGATGACGGGGGCGAGCGGGATCGGGCCTACCCCGCGCTCGGCCCGCCATTCGTTGATGGTCCGGGTGATGACCGCGACCATGTCCGACACCCGCAGACAGCCCTCGCCCGCGGCGATCGTCTCCACCACCTCTTGGGCGGGCGGCGTCCCCAGCGCGGCGGCCACGATGACCTCGGCGACCTGGTCCACCGGTGAGATCTCGATGAAGCCGTCCGGGTCGCCGACCAGTGCGGGCGCCAGGCCCGAGATCAGGGACTGCACCATCGCGTACGGGCCCGAGAGGCGGGCGATCGCGCCATCGGTGCTGCGGCCGAAGACCAGCGGGGGCCGCACGATGGTCAGCGGTCCCGGATGCCGGGTCCGTACGACGTTCTCGGACTCGGCCTTCGACCACTCGTAGCCGTTGCGGTACTGGCCGTACTCGGCGTCCTGGCCGGCGCCTTCCTGTCCGTCGACGTACGCGGTCGATATGTGGACCACGTGCGTGTCCGCGTCGGCGAGGTCGAGCACCGCCTCCGTGGTGCGGACATTGGCGGTGATCGCCTCGTCCTTGGTCATCGTCCACCGGGTGGAGGCGGCACTGTGGATCACCGCGTCCCAGTGCTGCCGCAGCACCTCGGGGGCGGGCTCGGTGCCCAGCACCCAGCCGATCTCTCCCGGCCGGGACGGACGCCGCGTCACCGAGGTGACCTCGGCGACCTCCGTGAACTCGGCGAGCTGTGCGAGGACTTCGCTGCCCACCACGCCACCGGAGCCGGTCAGCAGGATCTTCATCGGGTGCTCCTCGGTGCTGTGCCGGCCGGGCCCGCGGCGCTGTGCTCGCCGATCCGGGCCAGTACGGACTCGGTGAGGCCGCGCAGGGTCCGCTCGGCGATGGGGCCGAGCATGGCGTCCATCAGCGGAATGCCGATCTCGAAGTCGATGTGCAGCTCGACGGTGGTGAGCGGGCCGTCCGTTCCGATCTGCCAGTGGCCGGTGCAGCGGGAGAGCGGGCCCTCGGTCTGGCGGAAGTCGATCCGGCGCCGCTCATGGTCGATGGAGTCCTCCTCCACCCATTCCAGGCGCGGCCCGCCGAGCAGCACGGCCCAGCGGGTGGTCCGCCGATCGCCGTCCTCGCCGAGGATCTCGGCCTCGGCGACCTCGGGGATGTACGAGGGGATGGACGCGCAGTCGAGCAGCGCGGCCCAGATGCGGCCGGGAGCCTTCCCGGTCGTATGGCGGGTGGTTATGGTGGGCACGTTCCCTCAGTCCTTCGCGTTCCGTGACAGACCCAGCTCCGGAAGGTCGCGGAACTCGGTGTCGAGGTCGGTGAGTTGGTCGCCCCGGGCACTCTCGTGCAGGTCCTTGGAGCGAATGCACAGCAAGGCGATGACGGTGCCCACGGCGGTCACGGCCGAGGACGCGATCAGTACGTCGTGCAGGCCGTCGACGAAGGCGGCGTGCGCGGCCTCGGTGACTTTCCCCGCGAGGCCCGGGGGCAGGGTCTTGGCCATCTCGCCCGCGGCGCCCGTCGACACGGCGTCGCCGAACTGCCCCGACTTCGGGCCCGGTTCAGCCGCGGCCGGCGAGGCGGCGAACGCGTCGGCGACCCGGCTCTGGAAGACCGCGCCGAACACGGCGATGCCCAGGGCGACGCCGACCTGCTGGAAGGTCTCGCCGATCCCGGAGGCCATGCCCGCCTTGTCGGGCTCCACCACACCGACCGAGAGCGCGGCCCGCAGCGGCTGGTAGATACCCATGCCGACACCGGCCACGATCATGCTGGGCAGCAGTACGGTCCACTCGCTGTCGTGGCGCACCAGGGTGACCAGGCTCAGGCCGGCCGCCATCAGTCCGCCCGAGAGCACACCGAGCAGCTTGGGCGAGACACGGGCGGTCAGTATTCCGGTCACACCCGCGACGACGAACAGCGTCAGGGTCATCGGCAGGAACCGCACACCGGTCTCGAGTGCACTGAAGCCCAGCACGTTCTGCAGATACGAGATCTGCAGGAAGATGGCGCTCAGTACGGTGGAGTTCCACAGCAGCGCCGCAGCGGACATCCCGTTGAACGTGGGGATGCGGAACAGCGAGAGATCGAGCATGGCGGCCGCACCGCGACGGCGCTCGATGACGACGAAGAGCACCAGGAGCGCGGCGGAGCCGGCGAACATCGCGACGATCGGCGCACTGGTCCAGCCCTCCGCGTGCCCGCGCAGGAAGCCCGTCACCAGCAGGCCGAGGGCGCTGGAGAAGACCACCAGGCCCGCCCAGTCGACGGGGTGGCTCTCCGGGTTGCGGGATTCGCGGATGCGCAGTGCCCCGATGATCAGGGCCAGGGCGCCGATCGGCACATTGACGAGGAAGATCCAGCGCCAGCTCAGTGCGTCGGTGAGCCCGCCGCCGATCAGCGGGCCGAAGGCGATCGCCAGACCGACCACACCGCCGAAGACGCCGAAGGCCTTGCCGCGGTCCTTGCCGCGGTACTCGTGGCCGATCAGCGCGGGGCCGACCGCGAACAGCACGGCGGCGCCGATGCCCTGCAGGCCACGGGCGAGATTGAGCTGCAGGATGGTCTGCGAGACACCGCAGCCCAGCGAGGCCAGGATGAAGACGACGAAACCGATGTCGAAGACCCGCTTGCGGCCCAGCCGGTCGGCGAGCGAGCCGCCGGTGAGCAGGAACGCGGCGAGTGTCAGTGCGTAGGAGTCGAGGACCCACTGAAGCTCGGAGAAGTCGGCGTCCAGCGCGCCCCGCAGATCCGGCAGGGCCACATTGACGACGGTGAGGTCGAGCATGAGCATGAACGTGGCGATGCAGACCACGGCCAGCGTCCAGCCACGTCCCCCGGTGGCGGATCCGCCACCGGCCGCCGGGATTTCTTCTTGTGTATCCATGAAATGGGCTCTCCTGTTACCGGGCGTGGGGGGTCATCGGGTGACTTTTGCGAGAAGCAGGCCGTAGGTCTGGCCGAAGTTGGTGATCTCGCCGAATTCGGCCTCGGAGATCTTCACGCCGAATTTCTTCTCCAGCTGGACGAGGATTTCCAGGCCCATGAGCGAGTCGACGCCCAGATCCTCGATATAGAGGGCGTCATCGGTGACGTCCTCGATTTCGACGTCGAGGGCGTCGGCGACAAGGGTGCGCAGGGCTTCCTTGTCGAGGGTCGCTGTAGTCATCTGTGCTTCCTTCACTCAGGTGTTGAGGGCGTGACGAGGGCGGCGCACACATGGCCCGCCGCGGTGGCCGTGACGATCAGCCGGGGGCCTTCGCCGGCCCGTGTGCCGCCGGTGAGGGTCTCCGTCAGGGCCCGGACGGGGCTCAGGGAGCCGGTGCCGGCGGGTTCGGCCTCGGCGTTCAGCGCGGCGGCAGCCGCCAGCGCGACCGGAGAACCGTCACCGATCAGCCGGACCGGTGGCCCGGACGCGTACGGGATCCCCAGTCCTGCGAGCGCCACGGTCAGTACCGCTCGCGCCTCCCCGGGGACGGCCGCCCGGCGCGGCGGCAGGAAGACCGAGCGCACCTCGACCCGACCCAGTGCCCGGCCGGCCCTGGCCCGCACCGCCTGTGCGGACTCGACGACCAGGGCGAGCGCCCCGTCCTCGGCCGCACCCGAGACGGTCACGGCTGCCTTGTCCGACTCCGGCGGGAGACTCTCGGTCGCCCCGGCCAGCAGCCAGTCGGCGCGGCCCGAGCGCAGTGCGCGCAGCCCCGCCTGCAGTGCTTCGAGCCCCGCCGTGCGCGGAGTGTGCACGGCCAGACTGAAGCCCTTCAGCGCGTGCTCCATCGCGATCCGGCTCGCGATGAGGTTCGGCGAGAAGTACGGGACCGCGGTCGGCGACAGGAGGTGCGCCTCGCCGGCGACCGTGGCCTCGTCGATCTCCGCGTGCACACCGGACACCGCGTGGTTGGTGCCGACCGCGACCGCCCGCCGCTCCTCGGGGACGGCGAGCAGCGCGTCGCCGATGCCGTGCTGGGCCAGCGCCCGCTTGACCGCGGCCAGCAAGTACTGGGCGGACGGCGGCAGATGGCGGTAGCCGCGGCCGAGCTCGGCCCGCTGGTCGAACCAGCCGGACCGGCCGGGCCGCGGTGCGTTGACGGCCTCGACGGCCGATACGACGAACGACTGGGTCATGAGGGCGCTCCGGTCAGGGCCAGCGAGATGTTGTTGCCGCCGAAGGCGTACGCGTTCACCAGCGCGACCCCGGAGCTCAGCTCGGTCTCACCGGTGGGCAGCCGCACCGGGCAGCCGGGATCGGGCGCCGCCGTCGGCGGATTGCCGGGCACGGCCCCGTGGTGGAAGCACAGGGCGGCGAGCACCGTGCCCAACACCCCAGCGCCGCCCGCGAGATGGCCGACGACCGCCTTGAGGTTGTGCAGCGGGATCGCGCCGAGCCGGTCGCCGAAAACCGCGCCCATGGCGGCCGACTCGGTGCTGTCGTTGAGCCTGGTCCCGGTCGCGTGCGGCACGATCAGCCGCACCTCGCCGGGCCCGGCTCCGGCCTCGGCCAGGGCCGCCCGCATCGCCCGGCCGGCCTGGGCGCCGGAGGGATCGGGCGCGGTGGGGTGGGCGGCGTCGCAGCTCCAGCCGCTGCCCGCGAGCGTCGCGTACATCCGGGCGTCACGCGCCCTCGCATGCGCGGCGGACTCCAGTACGACGACGCCCGCGCCCTCGCCGAGCACGACACCGGCCCGGTCCCGGTCGAAGGGCCGCGGCCGGTCGGGAGCGAGCGCGCCCATCTGGTTGAAGGCGGCGACGGTCACCCGGGAATACGCCTCGGCCCCGCCCGCGACGACCACATCGGCCTCGCCCGAGCGGATCATCTCCGCACCCATCGCGATGGCGTAACCGCTGCCCGCGCAGGCGTTGCTCAGATTGACCGCCCCGGCCCCGGCGCCGATCTCGGCGGCGAGCGCCGAGGCCAGCGTGAAGGGTGGCGAGGCGTCAGCGACCGGCGGCACCTGTCCCGCCCGGGCCAGCTCGACCTGCCGGGCATCTCCGACGCTGGACCCCATCACCACGGCGATACGGGACCCGGGCACCGTGTCGAGCCGGGCATCGGCGCAGGCCTCGAGCCCGGCCTCGAGCGTGTAGCGGGTGGCCGGGCCCACGGAGTCCCGCGGCGCCGGGGCCACCGCGTCCTGTGGCGCCGGTCCCACGGTGCTCTCCGGCGCGGACCCCACCGCGTCCTGCGGCGCCGGTTCCACCGCGTCCCGCGGTCCTGGTCCCGGTCCCACGGTGCCCTCCGGCGCCGGGTCTTCGTCCGGCACCAGGTAGTACAGCGGCAGCGGAACCTTAAGGTCCGGATCCGGTACCCGGTCGGCGTCGGCGGTGGCGCCTGCCCGTACCCCTGCCCAGAACGTCTCCACGCCCCGGCCCAGCCGGCAGACCACGCCCAGGCCGGTTATGGCGATCTCGGTCACCGTGAACAACTCCCCGTCTGCGGAAACCCCGTGTTTTCGACAGGACACTAGGCCGCGGAATCCCTGGCGACGGGGAACCGGCAGGAACCTGAAAGCCCCTGGTGCGGAACCCCGGGCACCCCCTGCAGGAAGCTGTCAAGGCCGCGGGCGGAACTCGGAGTTGCCCCTACGTTTTCTTCCGTCCGCAGAGCCATGGACCATGGAAAGGGAATGGGCAATTCGCATGTCATTCACGACGCTCACGGAAAAGCTGGCCGCGCTCACCACCAGGACCACCGACACCGAGGTGCGCCCCCGCTACGAGGGCAACAACATCAACACCTGGATCGGCTTCAAGCACGTCAACTACCTGGTCGAAGAGGCCGTACTCGCGCACTTCCGAGCCGCGGGCCTGCCCTCGCGCACCCTGTTCCAGGAGTACGGCCTGGGCCTGGAGCTCGCCGAGCTCGACACCCGCATCCTCAACGCCTTCCACCTGGACGAGACGGCCACCGCCACGGTCCGCCCCACCGGCGACGGCACGGGGCTGACCTTCGCCGTCTCCCTCTCCAAGGACGGGAAGAACAAGGACGTCACCGCCAAGGTGCGGGTCGCGCTGCGCCGTGAGCGCTATGTGGACCCGACGAACGCGGTGCCGGCCGAGCTGGCCCCGTACACCGTCGAGCGGATCGCGACCGCCGAGCCGGTGCGTGACGCGGAGCTCGTCCCGAGCGCCGACCTCGGCCTGACCGCCACGCACCACACCGATCCGCTGCTCAAGGAGCTCGTCGAGGGCAGCAACGCCGTCGCCTGGCGCTGGCGTATCTCTTACCCGTACTGCCACAACAACGAGCGCCTGCAGATGTCCGGCTATCTGCGGCTGATGGAGGAGGCCAAGGACCGCCTCGTCGCCCATCGCGGCATCTCCATCAAGACCCTCCTCGACGAGCGCAAGTGGATTCCCGTGGTCCCGCACTCCAAGATCCGCTTCCTGGACGAGGCGCTGATGGAGGAGGAGCTGCACATCGTCTTCACCATCGAGGACATCTTCAAGGACCTCACCTACACCTCGCGGATGGACTGCTACGTCATCCGTGACGGCAAGCTCGTTCCCACCGCCACCGGCACGATCGTGCACGGCTACGCGGTGTTCGAGAACCGCAAGGACTGGGCTCTCGTCCCCTTCGACGAGCACGTCCTGACCGCCCTGCGGGGCGAGTGACCCACCGTGCCCGACTTCGTGCTGATCGAGTCGTCCGGACCCGCGTCGGGACCGGCCGGCGCCCGGTTTCTCAGCGATGCGGCCACGCTGGCACGCGCCGGACACCCGGTCCGCCTTGTGCTGGTCCAGGAGGGCGTCACCGCCGCACTGCCCGGCGCGCAGCCGGCCCTCTCCGAAGTCCTCGGCCACGGGGCGGAGTTGTGGGTCGACCGGTACGCGCTGGCCCAGCGCGGTCTCGAGGCGGCGGAGCTTCCCCGGCAGGCCCGGCTGATCGAGATGGCCGAGGTGGCGCAAGAGCTGCTGGCCGCCGACACCCGGGTGGTGTGGCACTGATGGGGCGCACCCCACGGACGGATGTCCTGCTCGTCGTGATGGGCCCCCCGCACACCGGAGAACTCACCACCTCGGTGTTCCGGCTGCTGCAGGCACTCCTCGAACGCGGTGCGAGCGTCCAGGTCTGGGCCTGCGGCTACAGCACCATGCTCAGCCAGGAAGCACTCGGCGAGAGCAAGCCAGCCAACCTCCTTGACCGGCATGCCAGTTACCCGACCACGGTCGTGCTGATCCGCGATCTCCTGGAGGCCTTCCCCGGACAGCTGCACTGGTTCGGGTGCAGGGCCTGCGGCGAGCACCGGGGCGCCACCGGACACATCCCCGAGGTGCGGACGCGGGCGCCGCACACCTTCGGCGGCCATGTCCATGCCGCCACCAAGACGCTGTTCATGGGGGTGGCCTGATGACCTCGCTGGCGATCGTGGAGCGCGCCTACCGGGGCGCGGTCGAAGTGGCTTACTTCGACGCGCTCTTCCTCGGCATCGAGATCCACCGGCAGCTCGGGCTGGACGTGCTGCTGCGCGGCGAGGCCGTGACCTATGCCGTGGACGGCCCGGCACCGGAGCCGTTCCTGGTGGGCAAGCGGCTGGTGGAGACCCTCGACGCGCCGCGCGCCGATCTGCTGCGGCTGCGCGATCTGGGCGTCGGGATCCGGGTGGAGCGCGAGGACCTCGCGGCACTCGGGCTGGGCGAGGACCGGCTGATCGACGGAGCCGAGCCGGTGGCCGCGGGTGAGTTCGCGGCCCGCTGGCCCGAGTACGACCGGATCTTCTTCCTCTAGCCCGCCCAGCCCTTCTCCATCCCGCCCCGCCCACCTCACCACACCACCACACACACAGAGGGAGAACAGACGGTGACCGAAGTCGTCATCACCGGCCTGGGGGCCCTGTGCCACCTCGGCGCGGGGGCGGACAGGTTCTGGCAGGGGCTGCTCCACCCTGCCCCGCCCAGGCCGGTCCGGGCCGCCGATCCGCTGGCCCATGTGCCCATCCGGGACTTCTACTTCCTGCCCGAGGGTGCCCTGTCCCCCGAGCCCGCCGAGGTCGACGGGTACACGGTCGGGGATGCCACCAGGGCGGCACTGAGCGTGGCACGGGAGGCGGTGGCCGACGCCGGACTCACCGGGGCCGGGCTCACGGGCGGCCGTACCTCCGTCGTGATGGGAACCTCCATCGCGGACGCGTATGTCATCGAGCGGTGGCGCGGCAGCAAGTCCTTCCCCGCCGACGACCGCTGGACCCCCGTGTTCTCCACCGCGTCCGTCGTCGCCCGTGAGCTGGGCACGGACGGCGCGGCCAGCACCTTGAGCAACGCCTGCTCGGGCAGCGGCTATTCAATGGCCATCGGCGCCGACATGATCCGTGCCGGGGAGGCCGACGTCGTCGTCGTCGGCGGCTTCGAGACCTACTCCAGGGTCGCGCACGCGGCCTTCAACCAGGTGGGCGCCCTCGACCCGGCGAGCTGCCGGCCCTTCGACAAGACCCGCGGCGGTACCGTGCTCGGCGAGGGCGCGGGCGCGGTCGTACTGGAACGTGCCGAGACGGCGCGGGCCCGCGACGCCCGGGTGTACGCGACGCTGACCGGCTCGGGCTGGAGCTGCGAGGCGTATCACGCGACCGGTCTCGACCCGGACGGCACCCAGATCGTACGGGCCATGCGCGACGCCCTGGCGGAAGGGGACACCACACCCGACGAGGTCGACTTCGTCGTCCCGCACGCCACCGGCACCAAGCTCAACGACCTCATCGAGACCCAGGCCATGTACCAGGTCTTCGGCGAGCGGACCCGCGGGCTGCCGCTCTACAGCCTCAAGGCGCTGATCGGGCACACGGGCGGCGCGTCCGGCGGCCTCGGCACGGTCGCCGCCGCGCTCTTCCTGCACCACGGCTTCCTGGCGCCCAACCTGCCGGTCGCCACGCCCGACCCGGATTGCCCGGTGCATGTCCCCGCGTCCTCGACCACCCCGGCCGGCCGGACCGCGATGGTCAACTCCTATGCCTTCGGCGGTAACAACATGTCCCTCCTGCTGCGGGGTGAGCCGCGATGACCGCTGATCTGCTGGTGACCGGCATCGGCGTGGTCACCCGGGCCGCGCTCGACCCCCTGGGCGAGCGCACGAAGGGCTGGTTCGACCACCGCGCCGAGCTGGGCCGTGGCTACAAATACCTTCCCAAGGCCAGCCAGTACCTGCTCGCGGCCACCGCGCGGGCCCTGACCGACACGGGCGCGGAACTCGCGGATGTCCCCGAACACCAGCGGGCGATCACCGTCGGAACCAACAACGGCATGTCCGAGCTGCAGGGCGAGTTCGACCGCACCGTGATCGAGGGTGACTCGACGCTGCTCAGTCCGGCCACGGTCCCGTACTTCTCGGTCAACCTGGTCGGCTCCAGGGTGGCCATGGAGCACGGCCTGAAGGGCTTCAGCCTGGGCGTGCACAGTCCCCGGGTGGCGGGTCTCGAAGCCGTGCAGCACGGCGTACGGGCGCTGCGCGCCGAACGCGCCCGCTGGCTGCTCGCCGGCGCCGCCGAGTCGCCGCTCGACTGGTCCGAGCCCGGCGCCGTGGACAGCGAGGACGGGGCCGTGGCCCTGGTGGTCGAGCGGGCCGAGGCGGTCGCGGCGCGCGGCGGCCGGGCCCATGGCCGGGTGCGGGTGCGCAGCTTCCTGCTGCCGCCGCCGGTGGCGGACTCGCCCCGGGGCCGGGCGCAGGCCGAGCGGCTGCTCGCGGCGGCTGTCGCGGCCCTCGGCCTGACCCGCGGGCGTCCCGAGGTGTGGCTCGTCGGCGGGGACGACGCCGTGACCGGCGCGGTCGCGGGCGCGCTGGGCGAGACGGTGACCAGGATCCCGGCCGGCGCCGGCTGCCTCGGGCCGGCCCTGCTGGTCGCGGGTCTGCTGCGGGAGGCCTCCGCCGAGCAGCTGGTGATCGGGGCCGCCGCACAGGGCAACGTCTCGGTCGCCCATGTGGTCCCGGCACGCGCCGACAGTGTCGCCTTCATGAACCACTCACCGTACGAAAGGAGTTGAGCCCGCCATGACCGTGGCATTCGCCACCCCCCTGAACCGCACCGTCCAGATCCTGGAGCGGCGCCCCACCGGGGCCACCGCCCGGCTGACCGTGGGCGCGGACGAACAGGTCTTCCGCGGCCACTACCCGGACTTCCCGATCTTCCCCGGGGTCTGCCTGATCGAGACCGTCCACCATGCGGCCCTGGCCCACCCGCCCGCCGAGGGGCGGCCGCTGCTGGCCGCCGTGGAGTCGGTGCGTTTCCTCAGCCCCGTCTTCCCCGGTGACGAGGTCACCGTCGAGCTGGAGTGGAAGCTCAAGTCCGGCGCCTGGAAGGCGTACGCGGCCCTGTCCACCGCACGCGGCAAGACCGCCCAGGTCCGCCTCGGCTACGTACTGGAGGAGACCGCGTGATCAGCATCAGCCGGCTCAAGGAGACGCTGCCGCACCGCTATCCGATGCTGCTCGTCGACCGGGTCACCGCCATCGAACCGGGGCAGAGCCTCACCGCGGTCAAGGCGGTCACCGCCAACGAGCCCTGGTACGCGGAGGTCCCCGACCACGCCACCGACGCCGAGCACGGCTATCCGGTCGCCCTCCTGGTGGAGTCCTGGTGCCAGGCCGCCGGGGTGCTCGCCCTGTGGGAGCAGGTCGGCCCCGAGGAACTGGCGGACCTGGTCATGCTCTTCGGCTCGATCAGCGGCATCCAGGTGCACGGCCGGGTGCTCCCCGGGAGCCTGGTCGAGCACCGGGTGCGGCATGTACGCAGCGTCGGCACGACGTTGATCTTCGAGGGCGAGAGCCTGCTGGACGGTGAGCCCGTGCTGACCGTCGGCTCGATCGTCATCACCATGCGTCCGGGCGGCGAACTGGCCGCGGGCGAGGAGAACACATCCGAAGGAGAGCTGACCCATGCCTGAACCGACCCCCAGGGTGGCCCTGGTCACCGGAGGCTCCCGGGGCATCGGCCGGGCCTGTGTCCTGCGCCTCGCCCAGGACGGCCTCGACGTCGCCTTCTGCTACTCCTCCCGGTCGGCGGCGGCCGACGAGGTGCGCAAGGAGGCGTCCCGGCACGGCACCCGGATTCTCGCCGTACAGGCCGATGTCTCGTCCGCCGATTCGGTACGGGATCTCGTCAAGCAGGTCAACGAGCAGCTCGACCCCATCGACGTCCTGGTCACTTCGGCCGGGATCGTCCGGGACAACCCGCTGCTGCTGATGACCGACGAGCAGTGGAACGAGGTCGTCGACGTCAATCTCACCGGCACCTACAACGTGTGCCGCGCCGTCGCCTTCGACATGCTCAAGCGCCGCTCCGGATCCATCGTCACGCTCTCCTCGGTGGCGGGTGTCTACGGCATCCCGTCGCAGACCAACTACGCCGCCACCAAGGCGGGGATCATCGGCTTCACCAAGTCCTTGGCCAAGGAGGTCGGGCGGTACGGGATCCGGGTCAACGCCGTCGCGCCAGGGTTCATCGAGACGGACATGGTCTCGGGGCTGGACCCGGAATACGCGCGCAAGATGGTCTCGGGCGTGCCGCTGGGCCGGATGGGCACCGCCGACGAGGTCGCGGACCTGGTCTCGTACCTGTCCTCGGACCGGGCCGGGTACATCACCGGGTCCGTGGTCCAGATCGACGGCGGGATCGTGCTCTGATGGCCCTCATCCGGACCGCCGTGCCGGCGGCATTGACGGCGGCCCTGGTGGCGATCGGCGGTCTGCACCTCATCTGGGCGTTCTCGCCCTGGCCGCTGGGCGACAAGGTGTCCTTCACCAGGACGGTCCTCGGCAGCGACGACGGCAGGATGCCGCCGCCCGCACTGTCCGCGCTGGTCGGTCTCGCGCTCATCGCGGGCGCCGTGCTCACCCTGATGGTCAACGAGACCATCCCGGAGATCGGCCCCGGCTGGCTGCGCACCCTGGGCAGCTACGCTCTCGCCCTCGTCCTGCTCGGCCGGGGCTTCGGCGGCTTCCTGCTGAACTCGGGGGCCACCAACGAATTCCAGCAATGGAACACCGCCCTGTACTCGCCGCTGTGCGTGGCGCTCGGACTGCTCGGCGGGGTGGTCGCGGTTGCCGCCAGTAAGCGCTGAGCAGCACATCGCCCGTGGCGGCGTCCAGGTGTGGCGCTGGCGGACGGGGACCCCGGACGACGCCGGCGCCCCGGACGCTACGACGCTCAGCCGCGCCGAGCGGGAGCGGGCCGCCAGGATCAAGGATCCGGCGCGCTCCGCCGCGTTCGTGACCGGCCGCGGGGTCGTGCGTGAACTCCTCGGCGAGATGCTGGGAACGGAGCCGCGGTCGGTCCCGCTCGGCCGGCTGCCGTGCCCCGACTGCGGTGACTTGGAGCACGGGCCGCCCGCCCTGCTGCACCCGGATACGCCGCTGCGGATCAGCCTTTCCCACACCTCGGGGCACGGCCTCCTCGCCGTCGCCGGTTTCCCCGTCGGCGTCGATGTGGAGGAGTGCCGTCCCCTCGACCTGGACACGGTCGGCGGCAAGGCGCTGACCGTACGCGAGCGTGCGGTGCTGGCCGCGGCCGGGCCCGGCGACCGCGGCGCACTCTTCTTCCGCTCCTGGACCCGGAAGGAAGCCGTCCTGAAGGCCGTCGGAACGGGAATCGTCAGGCCACTGGACGAATTGGACGTCCAGCCCGAACAGCCGGGGTCCGCGCGTGTGACGGCCGGACTTCCAGGGCGCGAGCGCCCCTGGCTGATAGAGGATCTGGTGCTTCCCGCACCCCTGGTGGCCGCGATCGCCTTCCCCGGGGAACACGGCGGCAACGGGGTTCGGTTGTGGGAAAGGCCACGTAAATTCTGCGCCACTCCCTGACCGAACGGGAGTACGGTCCGGCGTGTTCGGGAAGCGGAATTCAGTTCACCGCAAGCGCATAGCCCAAGGTCCGGGGCGGGTCGGCGGCGGTTCTCCAGCAATTTGAACAATCCTCATATTTCACCCCCGAGACTGGTTCAACTCTCATCAAAATAAGGCACGTTGACTGCTCAGTTCGCGCCAATGTAGTGTTGGACTCGACTAAGCGTGATCAATAGTTTCATCGGGCCAAAGCCGGGATTGGGCGACGGGGGAGCCCCACTCTTCGGGCACCCCTTGTCGCCGTTCCGCGTCATCGGGGGATGTACGGACCGTGTCCAATCATGGGGAATTCGCTTCAGAATCCAGCGGCGAGGCGGAAAGCGCGCTTCTGGAGATTCGCTCGCTCATCGACTCGGTCTTTTCACAGAACAGGCCCTCGTCGACGGAAAGTCAACCACTGCTCACCACAACACAAGACACCCGGACGGCACTTCAGGCGCTGGCGGACCAATTGGGCCAGGCCGAGCGGCGGGTGGATGTCGTGCTGCCCTCGGACCGCTCCGGGGCCGGGGTGCTGGCCTTCGTGCTCTCCCGGGCCCCGAAGGAGACGCCAGGTGGCGTCCGTATCCACGTACTCGGATCGCAGTCCGCGGTGGAGCGGTTCGGGCTGCTCGATCTGAAGCCCACGCGGCACGGCCTGGAGATCCGGGTCACCGACGCGGCGCTGCACGGGGCCGTCATCATCGACGGGCGCACCGTGCTGACACGGCACATCTCGGAGCACACCTCGCATGCTGCCCTGGTGCGCGCGCCGGCTGTGGTCCAGGCCTTTAACGCCCTGTTCGCCGATGCGTGGAAACGTTCGGTTCCGTTGCCTCTGGATCGGATCCGACACGAATTCCCCCAGGAAATACTCATCTGCCTGCGCGAGGGGTACATCGACGAAGTCGCGGCCCGCGAGCTGTCGATGTCCGTACGCACCTACCGTCGGCATGTGGCGGAGATCATGCGCATCCTGGGCGCCAACTCCCGATTCCAGGCCGGCGTCTTCGCCGCCGAAGCGGGACTCCTGCGGACGACCGAACGCGGCCAGGAGAAGCAGGCGGGCTGACTACGCACTGACTGCCTCCCGACGCCCCATTTGGCTCTCCGGTTGCTCTTCGGTGGCTTGAACGCAACAACATGACATTCAAGTCGCCCATTCAACAGAGCCATTCGGTCCCGCTGTCAGTTTGCGGTCATCGCGCGGTCCGGGCCTGTCCCGGGTGCCTAGCGTCCGACGCATGAACCGACTCCCTTGAAAGGGGTGTGCCCGTGATGGGAAAGACCGCACTCGTCTTCCCCGGCCAGGGGTCCCAGCGGGTGGGCATGGGGCTCCATCTGCTGGAGCAGTGGCCGGACCTGCTGGACACCTACTACCGAACGGCCGACGACATCCTCGGCCTCCCGCTGTCCACGCTCTGCTGGCAAGGCCCCGAGCAGTCGCTGCGGGACACCTCCATCACCCAGCCCGCGGTCTTTCTGACCAGCGTCGCCACCCTGCACGTCCTGCGCGAGCACGGCCTCGAGCCGGACCTGGTGGCGGGGCACAGCCTCGGCGAGTACACGGCCCTGGTGAGCGCGGGCGTACTCGACTGGACCGACGCACTGCGTCTGGTACGCCGCCGGGGCGAGCTCATGGCCGCGGTCAACGCACAGGTGCCCGGCCGGATGGCGGCGGTCCTCGGTCTGGATCTGGCCACCGTGGAAGCCCTCTGCGCGCACGCCGCCGAGGAGACCGGCCAGGCGGTCGAAGTGGCCAACGACAACGAGCCGGGGCAGGTTGTCGTCTCCGGGCGGGAGGCCGCGGTCGAGCGGCTGTGCCGGGACGCACAGGACGCGGGTGCCGTCAGGGCGGTCGTCCTGGACGTGGGCGCTCCCTTCCATTCCAGTCTGATGGCAGCAATCGAGGAGGAGTTCGCGGCCGAACTCGCCGGGGTCGAGCTGTGTGCCCCCCAGGTGCCGGTGATCTCGGGGGTCACCGCGGACCTGGTCACCACCGCCGACGAGATACGCGGCTGCCTGCGCCGCCAGCTCGCCGGCCGGGTGCGCTGGACCGGCGCCGTGCGCGCGCTGATGGGCGCCGGGGCCGAAGTGTTCGTGGAAGTCGGCCCGGGCCAGGTGCTCTCCGGACTGTGCCGGCGGATCGCATCCGAAGTGCCGGTCCATCCGACGCATGACACGCGCAGGCTCGCCAAGACCCTCGCGCTCGCCGGCCGCGAGGCCGCTGTGCCGGGAGCCGCGGCATGAAGGGCAGGGGGGACACGACAATGGACCTGAGCAGCCGGCTGGACGAACTGACCGAGCTGAAGGGCCTGGTCCGGCGGGGACCCGACCCGGCCGCCACCGAACGCCAGCACGCCAAGGGCAAGCTGACGGCGCACGAAAGGATCGAACTGCTCCTCGACGAGGGCTCGTTCACCGAGATCGAGGCGCTCCGCCGGCACCGGGCGACCGGCTTCGGCATGGAGCAGCGCCGCCCCTACTCCGACGGCGTGATCACCGGCTGGGGCACGGTCCACGGCCGCACGGTCTTCCTGTACGCCCACGACTTCCGGGTCTTCGGAGGCGCACTCGGCGAAGCGCACGCCCAGAAGATCCAGAAGGTGATGGACCTCGCCGAGGTCGCGGGGGCCCCGCTGGTCTCGCTGAACGACGGCGCGGGCGCCCGTATCCAGGAAGGCGTCACAGCCCTCGCCGGCTACGGCGGCATCTTCCGCCGCAACACCCGCTGCTCCGGGGTGATCCCACAGATCAGCGTGATGCTGGGACCCTGCGCCGGCGGCGCCGCGTACTCGCCCGCGCTGACCGATTTCGTCTTCATGGTGCGCGGCACCTCGCAGATGTTCATCACGGGCCCCGATGTGGTGCAGGCGGTCACCGGGGAGCGGGTGACCCAGAACGAGCTCGGCGGCGCCGACGTCCACGCGAGCACGTCCGGTGTCGCGGCCTTCGCGTACGACGACGAGGAGCAGTGCCTCGAAGAGGTCCGCTATCTGCTCTCGCTGCTGCCCTCCAACAACCGTGAACTGCCCCCCAGGGCGCCGACGGCGGACTCGCCGACCCGCAGCGCCGAGGCACTCATCGGCCTGGTACCGGCCGACCCCAGCCGCTCCTACGACATGCGCAAGGTGATCGGGGAGATCGTCGACGACGGCGAGTACTTCGAGATCAGCGAGGGATGGGCGACCAATGTCCTCTGCGCGCTGAGCCGCTTCGACGGCCACGTCACCGGCATCGTCGCCAATCAGCCCGGCAGCATGGCCGGCGTCCTCGACATCGAGGCCTCCGAGAAGGCGGCACGCTTCGTCCAGTTCTGCGACGCGTTCAACATCCCCCTCGTCACCCTGGTGGATGTGCCCGGCTTTCTGCCGGGCGTCGGCCAGGAGCACGACGGCATCATCCGGCGCGGCGCCAAACTGCTCTACGCCTACTGCAACGCCACGGTCCCCCGCGTCTCACTGGTCCTGCGGAAGGCCTACGGCGGCGCCTACATCGTCATGGACTCGCGTTCCATCGGCGCAGACCTGTCGCTGGCCTGGCCGTCGAACGAGATCGCGGTGATGGGTGCCGAGGGCGCCGCCAATGTCATCTTCCGCAAGGAGATCGCGGCCGCCGACAACACGGACGCGGTGCGCGCCCAGAAGATCAAGGAGTACGAGACCGAGCTGATGGGCCCGTACTACGCGGCCGAACGCGGCCTCGTGGACGACGTGATCGACCCGGCGGAGACCCGCTCGGTCCTGATCCGCTCGCTGGCGATGCTCCGTACCAAACACGTCGACCTGCCGTCGCGCAAGCACGGCAACCCGCCGGTGTGATGGCGATGACGACACTTGATCCGCGGGTGACTCCGCACTTGACGGTCGTCCGGGGCAATCCGGACCCGGAGGACCTCGCGGCCCTGATCGGCGCGCTCATCGGCAGCGGCCGGAGCACTCCGGAACCGGTGGAACCGCATCCTGGCCGCGCAGGCTGGGACCGGGCGTACCGTGGCTCCTGTCCCCAGGCCGGCTCCTGGAGGTCGCACCGATGACAAGCGGACCCGCGGTGGGCGGGCGCGAGACGCGAGTGCTCTCGATACGCAAGGTGCTCATCGCCAACCGTGGCGAAATCGCTGTCCGCGTGGCCCGGGCGTGCCGGGATGCCGGGATCGCGAGCGTTGCCGTGTATGCGGA